>HF999777.1:0-7494 GCA_000434175.1 Mycoplasma sp. CAG:611 | reverse complement strand
GTCCTGTTATAAAAGAAATAAAAAAACAAGGGTTACCTTATCATTATAGTTATGATATTTCAAATAAGTATTGTAAAGAGATAAAAGAAAAATATCCTTCAATAATATATTTTATTGATTTACATAGAGATGGTATTGATAAAAGTTTATCTACAGTTACAATAAATAATAAAACTTATGCTAAAATGATGTTTTTATTAGGCATGAAACATAATAATTCTAATAAGAATTTAGAAGTAGTAACAAAGTTAAATAATTATTTAAATGATAATTATAAAGGATTAATGAGGAATATTTATAAAAGAAATGATATAACATATTATCAATATTTTGATAGTCATAATTTTATAATTGAAGTAGGGGGACAAGATAATACATATCAAGAAGTATATAATTCAATAAAAGCATTTGCTAAGGCTTTAGAAAGTGATTTAAAATGAAAAAAGAAAGTATTTTTAAATTTATATTATTATGTTTTGTAATATGTTTTTTAGTTATTTTATTTGCAGGTAAAACAGGTTATTATGAAAAGAAATTAAGAGATAATAGTATTTTAACGGAAGAACAAATAAAAAAATTTGAAGAAGATTTAAAAAAAGGAAAAAATGTTGATATTTCTAATTATGTTATTAATGAAAATAAAGACTATACAACAAAACTTACAAGTGATGTTTACAGTGTTTCTTTAAAATTAGAAAAAACAATAGATAAAATAGTTAAGTTTATTTTTAATGAGGTTGGTAAAAATATAAATGATTAACATTAGTTTAAAACAGGTAATTTTTTTTACTTTTTTACTATTTTTATAGAATTAATTGTATTTATTTGATACAATATTTCTGTAGGTAAAAATAGGAGAGTGATTATATGAAATATGTCTACAAGTTTAAAGAGGGAAATGCTTCTATGCGTAATTTACTTGGAGGTAAAGGTGCTAATTTAGCAGAAATGACTAATTTAGGGCTTCCTATTCCACAAGGATTTACTATTACTACTGAAGCTTGTACTTCTTATTATGAAAATGGTAAAAAAATAAGTAAGGAAATTGAAGAAGAGATACTTTCTAATTTGAAAGATTTAGAGGCTTTACAAGGAAAGAAATTTGGTGATAATTCTGATCCACTTTTAGTGTCTGTTCGAAGTGGTGCTCGTGCTAGTATGCCTGGTATGATGGATACTATTTTAAATTTAGGATTAAATGATATTGCAGTTGAAGGATTTGCTAAAAAAACTAATAATCCAAGATTTGCATATGATAGTTATCGTAGATTTATTCAAATGTATTCAGATGTTGTTATGGAAGTTCCAAAATCATATTTTGAAAAAATTATAGATGAATTAAAAGAAAGTCGTGGTATTAAATATGATACTGAACTTACTGTTGATGATTTAAAAGAGCTTGTAAAAAGATTTAAAGAAGTTTATAAGACTTCAATGAATGGTGAAGAGTTCCCACAAGATCCAATTGAACAATTAATGGGAGCAGTTAAAGCAGTATTTAGAAGTTGGGATAATCCAAGAGCTATTGTATATCGTCGTATGAATGATATACCAGGTGACTGGGGTACTGCAGTTAATGTTCAATCTATGGTATTTGGTAATAAAGGAGAAACTAGTGGAACGGGTGTTGCTTTTACAAGAAATCCATCTACGGGAGAAAAAGGTATTTATGGTGAATATTTAATTAACGCTCAAGGCGAAGATGTAGTAGCAGGTGTTAGAACTCCTCAACCAATTAGTAAACTTCAAGAAGATTTGCCTGAATGTTATAAAGAATTTATGGAAATTGCAAATAAATTAGAAGATCATTATTGTGATATGCAAGATATGGAATTTACTATTGAAGAAGGAAAATTATATTTTTTACAAACAAGAAATGGTAAAAGAACAGCACATGCTGCGATTAAGATTGCTTGTGATTTAGTAGATGAAGGAAAAATAACAAAAGAAGAAGCTGTTTTAAGAATTGATGCTAAAAGTCTAGATCAATTATTACATCCAACTTTTGATACTACTGCTTTAAAAAATGGTTATAAGGTAGGTAGTGCTCTTCCTGCAAGTCCTGGTGCAGCAGCAGGTAAGATTTATTTTACTGCAAATGATGCTAAAAAACATGGTGTTGGTGGACTTGGTGAAAGAGTTATCCTTGTTAGACTTGAAACAACACCTGAAGATATTGAAGGTATGGCAGCAGCACAAGGTGTATTAACAGTTCGTGGAGGAATGACATCACATGCTGCAGTAGTTGCTCGTGGTATGGGTACTTGTTGTGTATCTGGTTGTGGTGAAATTAATATTAACGAACATGAAAAATATTTTACATTAAATGGTGAAACATTTAAAGAAGGAGATTATATTTCATTAGATGGTTCAACTGGTAATATTTATAAAGGAGATATTAAAACTGCTCCAGCAAGTATTTCAGGTGATTTTGGAAGATTAATGAGTTGGGCTGATAGTTATAGAACTTTAGGTGTTAGAACAAATGCTGATAACCCTAGAGATACTAAAAAAGCTATTGAACTTGGGGCAGAAGGAATTGGACTTTGTCGTACTGAGCATATGTTCTTTGAAGAAGACCGTATTCCTAAAATTAGAAAAATGATTTTATCTGATACAGTTGAAGATAGAGAAAAGGCTTTAAATGAACTTATACCATTCCAAAAAGGTGATTTTAAAGCTATGTATAAGGAATTAAAAGGACTTCCAATGACAGTTAGATATTTAGATCCACCACTACATGAATTTTTACCAACTTTAGAAGAAGATATAATCGCTCTAGCTAAAGATATGAATGTGACTGTAGAACACTTAAAAGAAAAATGTAACGCATTACATGAATTTAACCCAATGATGGGACATCGTGGATGTCGTTTAGCAGTAACTTATCCTGAAATTGCTAAAATGCAAACTCGTGCTTTAATGGAAGCTGCAATTGAAGTTAAAGAAGAAGATGGATATAATATTGTTCCTGAAATAATGATTCCACTTGTTGGAGATAAAAAAGAATTAAAATTCGTTAAAGATATTGTTGTTGAAGTAGCTGAACAAGTTAAAAAAGAAAAAAATTCTGATATAGAATATCATATTGGAACAATGATTGAAGTTCCTCGTGCTGCTCTTACAGCAGATAAAATTGCTGAAGAAGCTGAATTCTTCTCATTTGGTACAAATGATTTAACACAAATGACATTTGGTTTCTCAAGAGATGATGCAGGTAAGTTCTTAGATTCATATTATCAAAATAAAATATATGAACAGGACCCATTTGCTAAATTAGATCAAGAAGGTGTAGGACAACTTATTAAAATGGCTGTAGAAAAAGGAAAACAAACAAGACCAAATATTAAACTTGGTATTTGTGGTGAACATGGTGGTGAACCATCAAGTGTTGAATTCTTCTATAAAGTAGGTTTAACTTATGTAAGTTGTAGTCCTTATCGTGTTCCTATTGCAAGACTTTCAGCAGCTCAAGCAGCAATCAAATCTGGAGATAGAAAGTAATTTACTTAAAATATATATAAAGATTGAAATAAATATTTTTTACCTATTTCAATCTTTTTTATTGGAATTAAACAAGATAATAAATACTTACCACAAAAAGCATTGACTATAATGGTAAGTTGGTTGTTTTATAAAATATTATAACTTATAATGAAGTAAAAGGAGGAAAGAAAAATGAAATTAAAAAAAATATTATTATTTCTATTTATTACAGTTATTAGTTTTTGTGGTGTAATAAGTGCAAATGCTTTGACAATTAGTGATGATGGAAAATATACATTAATATTAACTAGTAGTGATGGAGATGTTAGTATTGATGGTGCTAGTGAAAAAATTATAAGATTTAATGTTAATGAAGATGAAACAACAGTTAAATTATCTGAATTAACAAAAAAAATTGTACCATTTAATGGTAAAAATGAATTTGCTTATTGGGGTAGCTTTACAGGAGAAAAAGAAAGTGAAGATATTGCAATAACTGAGTTTAAATGGAGTGGAGAAGTAGTCGGAGGAGAATATACAAATGGTTTAACTTTATATGCAATATTTTCTGATAAACCATTACAAGGAACAGGTACATATTATATAACTCTTGATGGTTTTGCCGGAACAATAAATGGCGAAAAAATAGTAAAGTTAACTAGTAAAAGTACTGAATTTAAAACAGTTGATTTAACAAAATATACTTCAGTAAGAAAAGGTTATACTTTTACTGGATGGGAATTAGATGGAAAGTTTGTAACATCAATTGATTCTAGTTATTTTGCAAATCGTGATTGTATAACATTAACAGCAACATATACACAAGATACTTTTTCTGGTGAAGGAATCGTACTAAAATTAAATGCTAATGGTGGAAAACTAAATGGTAAAGAAATTAATAGTTATGATTACATAGGTGGAGAAAATTCAGGAACTACTATGTCACTTTTACCATATACTCCAGTAAGAGAAGGATATACTTTTAATGGATGGAATACTAAAAAAGATGGAAGTGGCGAAATATTAAAATATGTTTATTGGAGATTCTGGGATAAAGAAAATGAAACTGATGTAGAAAAAGATACTTTAATAAAAGAAGATAATGGTTATGAAAGATATAAAAATGTAACTTTATATGCTTCTTGGATTAAAAATAGTAGTGATGAGGATACTGTAAAAGAAATTGAAAACACTACTGGTATTAAAACTATTATTAGTTTTGAAAAGGAAGTTAGTAAAGATTATACTTTAGATATTAAACAAATTGATATTAAAAAAGAATTAGCTGATAAAAATATTAAATTTTTAGTTGATATCAATGTACTTGAAGGAGTTAACATTGTTAAAATTAATAATATTAAAATGAAAATTAAAATAGCATTACCGGACAACTTAAAAGACTATACTAAATATGAGGTTGTTTATATTGATAATAATGAAGTAAAAGAAACAATCCCTGCCAAAGTTGAAAATGGATATATAGTATTTGAAACATCACATTTAAGTCAATATGGAATAGTAGCAACTAGTATAACTAATCCAAATACAAGTGATAATGTCATCAGTTATATAGTTATTAGTGCTTTAACATTATTAAGCTTAACTGTATTAGTTGTTAAAAGAAATAAACAAACAATTTAAAAGAAAAAATCCATCATATTATAATATAAAAAAATCTGCTTTAATTTGAAGCAGATTTTTTATATTTATTATAATGTAATGATACAAATTCATCATAAGCTTTTGTTTCAAGGTTTAAATCGAATTCTTTAAATTTGTAATTTGGATCTTTTGATAAGATTAATTGCTTGAAAAATTCTTTGAAAAAGTTTGGATTTCTAACAAGTAATGGTCCAATTAGATAAGTTCCATAAAAGTTTTTGTAATGTATTCCTTCAAATTCATTATTGGTTCCAAAACCAACAACGCGCTTAAATAATGGATATTTAACTTCACTCATATAACTACTTTGATTTTGAAAACCGATAATTAATTCGTTTTCATCTTTGATAAATAATGAATCATTAACAATTCTTTTTTCAGTTCTAATAACATCATATTTGAAAATACCTAATAATTTATGCTTTTCATTATTTTCAATTAAACTTTTTCCAAAAAGGTCAACACTATTACCTGTTATTAAGAAAAATTTATTATTTTCTATCATATCTTTAATATCTTTTTTATATTTTTGTAAATGTTTTATTACAATTTTTTGGTTATTTTCTGTACCAGCATTCATGATAACTAAATCGTAATCTTTAAAAATAAGACTGTCATTAATTGATAAATACTTTATTTCATAATCTATTTGTTGATTTTCAAGTTCTTTAATAATTTCTTTTAGATTTCCTTTTTCTCCATAGAGATTTAAAAGATCATAATATAAATATGCTATAGTTAGTTTCATTATTTTCTTCCTTTCAATATTTTTAATAGGGGAATAACGTAATCTGGATTAACAATAAAGTATATATTCCCTTTAGTGTCGTTTAAAGTTTTGTTTAAAGAATCTTTAAAATTTTTAAATGTTATAATTTTCTTATCATCTATTCCTGCAAGTTTGATACGTGTTGCTATGTCATAACAGTTAGGGCCAACGCATATTACTTCATCAACATTACTATTTTTTAAAATTTCAAAATTAATATCATAAATCCATGAAACATCATTGTAAGGATAACGGTGACTTATTACTTCCCAACCAACTACTATAGTTTTTAAATCATCACTTCTTTTAATATAGTGTAATGCTTGATTATAAGATGTACTATTTTCATTTTTACTATAGAAAACATAGGCATCTTTATCATTTATTTTAAAATGATTACAAAGTTTATGGTCATATTCACTTTTACTTATATATGGAATAAATTTATCTGGATTTAAATTCAAACTATCTAATGTTGTAATTGTAGCTAAAATATTATAAATGTTATATAAAATATTATTTAAAATTTTAATTTCATATTGATTATTTATTGTCATCGTTCCTTTGTCATAATCTATATTTGTAACTTTATATTTACTAATAGGACGTTTAAATGAACATTTAGGGCAGTAGTAGTCACCATAAATCTCAAAGTGGTAATAATTATATTTAAGTTTGCTATTACATATTGGGCAATATTCCATTACTAAGTTTTCATAATCATTATTTAGATATGAATATTTGTTTTCTTCAATACTATAATAGGTTACTGGACATTTTAAATCTAAAACAAATTTTTGTAGGTAAGGATCATCAGCATTGAGAATTAAATGTGTTTTACTTGTTAAACACATTTTAATGTCGTTATATACAAAATCAATATTTCCTTGTCTAGGTGGTTGGTCGCGTACAAGATTAGTTATCACTACAGTAGTGGGCTCTAATTTAGTATAAACTTGTTTAAAGTATCTTTCATCTATTTCATAAACTAAGTAATCGGCTTTTATATTTCCAAATAAATCAGATGCCTCAACTAACATAGTAACAATTCCTGATTTTAAGTTTCCTCCACGATGGTTATGTACAACTTTAAAACCTTGACTTTTTAGTGTTTCTGCAATTAGTTTAGAAGTTGTACCTTTGCCTGCAGAACCAGTTACTGCGATAATATTTTTAGGTAATTTAAATTTTTCTAATATATTTTTATTAAGCTTTAAAGCAATACTTCCTGGTAGAGCACTACCTCTATGAAGCAGGTTTCCTGCAAACAAAGCCATTTTAGCAATTAATATAGAAAACATATTTTATCATCTCCTAAAAATAATTATAAACTAAAAAATATCTTAAAACAATAAAAATGTGTCAACGAATGTCTAATTTATATAATAATAAAGTTATGAAAATGATATACAAAGCATATCAAACAAATGTATGAAATTATATTGAACATGTACATACTATAAATGTTTTTTTTAGTTGTATCAACATCTTTACAATATGAAATAAAAAGTATGTTTAAAAAAGCGATAACTTATTATAATAGTAGTAAGTTATGAATATAAAGGAAGTGATAATCA
>HF999776.1:18950-22673 GCA_000434175.1 Mycoplasma sp. CAG:611 | reverse complement strand
AGTTTTTATTGTCCATTTATTATTCTCCTTTATTTTAAATTTTTTATTTAATTTCATAATTTTCATCTACTTTATTTATTATTTTATTAATAAATCAACTTCACTAGGTAACATTGCATTAAAATTATTGTTACTATTTCCTTCCTTTTGAACTATTCGAAATTTTCGAATAGTTGATTCTTCCTTCAATTCATTATCATTATATATTTTTTTAAAATGTACAATCTTATTATACTATACTTTTTATTATTTCGTAAATTAATTATTATTTTAGTTTTTTAACTTTTTCTTTTCTTTTTCTAGTCCTTTTAAACTCTTTTTAGGAGTTGGCATATCTTCCGGCATTACTCCTCCGATATCCGCAATTGCTTTTCTTACTTTTTTACCAACCTCATAATGTATATTATCTGCTTCTTCTTCTTTTGTTACATTATCCCTTAAAAGCTTTTGTTTTGTTTGGTTTATTCTAAATAAATTAGCAACCAATTCATCTTCATTCATATTATCTAAAATATCTTCCCTATAACGTAATTTTTTTCTTTTAAAAATATCATCTGCCGTTTCACCATTATACAAGTCTCTATAACCAGCATTATGAAATTCTCCCATGTTTTTAACTCCTGATAAAACAGCAACCTTTTGAAGAGTATAATTACCTTGCTTAATTAATCTTCTTTGATAAAATCTTTTTTCATCATCTGATAAAGTATCATATTCTTGTTCAGTTATTTCTTGTTTTCTTGTTTGAATTGCAAAATAAGTTTGTCCCAAAGCAACAACTTCTTTACTTGGATCTGCATTTTGTACAATCAAATAACATATATATCGTGATAACTTATAATCCCCTATATTTATAAGAGCATTATTATTCCTTTTTGACAACTTGTTGATATCAACAAGTTGTTCTTTAACATTAATTCCTGAATTTTCTAATACAAAACCTTGTTGAGATACTAAATTACTATCGATAGATACATATAAATTCCAATTAGAACTATCTATTCTACTATCTACTACTTGTGTAATTTGCGTTTTTCTTTCACATAAATTATTTAAACAAATCAAAAAATAAAATATTTAATAAGATTTATCCGATAAAGTCTTCTGGATAAGTCAAACTATCTTTACCTATGCTTTTGAAATTTTTACCATCAAAAAGTAATCCAGATTCTTCATAAAGCACTTTGGTAGAATTTTTTAAATTCATTATATTATTGTTATCTTCTTTTGGATTATAATGACACCAAACGTCAAATCCATTTAACATATTTAGTCCTGACAACTCAGTAAGACCAACAATGTTTTTATCAGCATGACTAGAAGTTTCTATAGATTTACCAAAAATTATGGCACCAGCCGATCCCCCATATACAAAGCCACCATTTTTTAGATATTTTTCTAACAATATATCAAATTTTGATTCTCTAATTTCTTTCAATAGCTTAAAAGTATTACCTCCCCCAATGAATACTCCGGTATATTCATCTAAAGATTTTATTTTTGACAAATCAGTACACATATCTATGTCAAAATTACAATATTCATAAGTTTTTTTAAACCATTCTTTACATTCATTATAAGGTACTTTATACATTGCAACAGGAATATATAAAACTTTACCTCCATTCATAGATTTAGCAAAATAATCATCAAGTGGTTTAACTTGTTCTGGCTCTCCGCCTCCGGATAATAGTATTTTCATCTTTTTCTCACTTCCTTTTCTTTGTTTTCAAATTTATTATTAGAAGAAGATTGAAGTTCATTTAAAAATACTCTTTCACAAACTTCTTCTATACTTTTATTCATAAGTGGTGAATAATTGCTAATGCCCAATTCATTTACCAATTTTCTTCATTTTAACCTCCTGATTTTAAAATTGTTTTTGTACTGCTTTAACTTCATACTATCATAAGAAAATTCCTATGTCAATATTTTTTTCATACATTTGTTTGATATATTTTTAAAAGACTTAAAACAGGAAAACAATACTAATTTTATTAGCATTATTTAAAATATTTAATTTTATAAAAATAAAAAAGATAGAAAATCTATCTTAAATTTCAATATGGTGGGGCGTTAGGGATTCGAACCCTAGACCCACTGATTAAGAGTCAGTTGCTCTACCAACTGAGCTAACGCCCCATTAACAATTTGTTATAAAATTTATAACAAATTGATTATATCACAATAAATTGTCTTTTTTCAAGTATAATTCATCAATTATTCACATAATGCGTATACATTTCTGTATCCATAGTTATTTTTTCAAAAGTATATCCATTATCTTTTCCATATTTTATTATATCTTTAACAGCATCTACTGTACTATCATATATATCATGCATTAAAACAACATTAGCACGATTTTTTGATAAATTATTTGTAACATTTCTATAAGTATTTTTTTTACTTCTTTTACTTCCTGCATCCCCTGATGATACATTCCAATCAAAGTAATGATATCCTTTTTCAATAATCATATTAGAAAGAGTACACATAATACCAGGATTAAAACTACTTACAGTATTACTACTTCCTCCTGGAAATCTTATAATTGAAGACTTTTCTCCTGTTATTCTTGCTACTTTTTCTTGTATTTTTTCTATATCTTTAATAAAATTAGTCGTTGAAGAATATATATATTTATAATTATGGCTTGCCGTATGAAGTCCAATTGTATGTCCCTCATCATACATTCTTTTAATTAAATAATCAGTATTTGTTTTATCGATTAAAAAGAAAGTTGCTTTTACATTTTCTTCTTTTAAAATATCTAAAAGCCTTGCCGTATTTTTTGTACTAGGACCATCATCAAAAGTTAAATAAATAACTCCTGGTTTCCCGTTGGAAACACTCGAAAAACACTTTTTAGGAGTATAAACAGTTACTTTTCTTACCTTTTTAGATTCATTACCACTTTTATCTTTTACTTTGTATATAATTTCATAAGTTCCCTCTTTATTAATATTTATATTATTAGTTATTTCAACTTTTGAAGTTAAATCATCATCACAATTATCTGTAACTGTATATCCTTGTTCAACGTACTTATTATTTATTTTTAAATTAACCGATGAACCCTTAAGCTTAATAACAGGACCTTCTTTATCAATATTAGAAAATATTCTTTCTTTTGTTGTAATATTATTACTAGAATCTTTTACTTTATAAATTATTTTACCATCTTTAATTTCTTTTTCTACTTTTTGTGTTAAATCTCCATCATAATTATCAAAAGCTGCATATCCTTCTTCTTGATAAGACTTAGAACAGTTATTAATTTCTAAATTCCCAATTAAATCAAGTTCTGGTGGCGTTTTGTCTACAATATTTACCACCCTTATTGTTTCTTTAATTTTATTATATTTTTTATATTTATATAAAACAGTATATGTACCCAATTTAGAAGTATTTATATTATTAGAAACTTCTAAAACCTTAGCATTAGTTAAATAACCATTTTCCTTATATTCATTATTTACTTCAAGAGTTATTTCTCTTTTTCCCTTTAATTTAAAAAAAGGAATAAATAAGTATATTAGTAAAAATATTATTAAAACTACTCCTATAATTAAAATTAATTTATTTTTATTCTTCATACTTTTTTACTCCTTTCTTTTTTTGTTAACGGCCTCCACCGCCACCCCCACCAAATGATGAGAATCCTCCTCCACCAGATGAGAATCCTCCACCTCCGGCATTGTAATTATTCGCAGCACTTCT
>HF999776.1:18404-18928 GCA_000434175.1 Mycoplasma sp. CAG:611 | reverse complement strand
GCAGCACTTCTTGCACTTGACGCTGCATTTACAACATTAGTAGATAAATTATTTAAAATAATTACATCCATTATATCTAAATTAGAATTTCCATCATTATAATTAACTATATCTGGATAATAATCTTTAAACTGATTAGCTACTTCTTTGGCTATACCAAATATTTGAGCAAAGATTAAATACTCTTTCCAAAGTTTAACTTCAATAACTTGTCTTTCTTTTATTCTTGAAAATTCATTTAAAAATTTCTTTAAACCTGCTAATTTAATAGCTTCTTCTTTTAAACCATCTTTAATTAAGAATTTACTTGTTTTCTTTTCTACTAATCCCTTATTTATATAATTAGCTCTACCATATTTCTCAGAATCTTTTAAAAAGTCAAATAACTTATTATAATTATTTCTACTCCATTTTTCTAATTCTTTCTTTTCTAATATATAGTCTTTACTAGCAGAAATTAAATATGTATATAATCTTTGTTCTAAATTATTTTCAAAAGTTAAATCATGTTTTAAATAAATTTC
>HF999776.1:8502-18245 GCA_000434175.1 Mycoplasma sp. CAG:611 | reverse complement strand
CAAAATAAGCATTAAATATATCTTGATCACATGGAATATCCCTAAAATTATTTATTTCTTTAATTTTTATTTTTCGACCTAAACTTTCGAATTTATATTCATTAGCACTTGCTATAGCAATAGCTACTATTGCAAAAGTAAATATTAAAGTTCCTAAAGTTATAATAATACCAAGGATATCTTCTTTTTCACTATAATCATAATCAAAAGTTCCATCTTCGGCTTTATTATAAACTTCATCAAAATCATCAAAAATATCATATCTATTATTTTCATCTACATTAAACATTCCAAGAGGAAATTTAACTAATAAAACAGCATAATCACCCTCTTCAAGTAATGTCTTTTCTTCATTAGACATATATATTTTTCCATTGTTTACATAAGCATATCCTTTATAACCATAACCCCATACATCAATATCTTTATCAAAAGCATTTGGTCCAGTTAATACTAAACTAAAGTTTTTAGGAGGAGGTGTCATATTCATATTTATTATTTGATAATAAATAACTAAAGAATCATTAGTTTTGAAAACAAAGTTACTAATATCATATGTAAGCTTAAAAACATGTCTTCCCATGCTTCCTTTACCAAAACATAACTCTATTCCTTCATCAGTATAATTAATTCCATTTTTATTCTTTTTTTCATCCAAACTAGCATTAATATTCCATTTGTCTACATATGTAAATAAAGTATTGTTTTCATATACCTTAAAATTAGTAACTTTCATATTACCTAAATTATACATACCCTTATAAAATTCTGTACCCATATTGGCTTTAACATCCCATATTTCTTCAACATGAGCATTACCAGAATTATCTAATGTTATATTAATATCTATTTTATTAATCACATCATCTTTAGCAAAAACTAATGTTATATTAGCTAAAAACATAATTAATAAAATTACAAAGTATTTAATTCTTTTCATAATATCTCCCTATTAAAAAAACTTACCAAAGTAAGTTTTATATTAAAATTTTACTTCTGGTGTTTTTTTGTCTTCTTCAGAAGCTTCAAAGAATGTTGCTTTTTTAAATTTAAATATACCTGCAACAATATTAGAAGGTACCATTTCAACTTTATTATTATAAGTTAAAACTGTATCATTATAAAATTGTCTTGCATAAGAAATTTTATCTTCAGTATCCTTTAAATCTTTTTGTAAAGCCATAAAATTTTCATTAGCTTTTAAATCAGGATAACTTTCACTTAAAGCAAATAATTTATTAAGTGCTTTAGTAACTTCCCCACTTGCTTTCATTTCTTCTTCAGGAGTTGAAGCAGCAACATAAGTATTTCTTGCTTCGATTACTTCTTTTAAAGTATTATTTTCATGTTTAGCATATCCTTTTACAGTTTCTACTAAATTAGGTATTAAATCTGCCCTTCTTTTTAATTGAACTTCAATTTGTGACCATTGGTCATCTTTCTTATTTCTTAATGAAATAAGTGAATTATAAGTTCCTATTACAAATAAAATTAAAATAACTACTATTCCTACAATAATCCATATCATATTATACACTTTCCTTTCTTATAATTTTATTATATTAAAAAATGATAAGAATTACAATTAAAATACATAAAAATATTAAAAATTTTACATAATAAAAAAATGAAAGGAACTTATTTATGAATATTGATATAAGAAAAAATGTAATTAATAATTTAAAAAATGAAAGTATCTCTTCTTTAATAGAAACAATTAACAATGCTGTGCTTACTAAAAAAGATGAACTTGTTTTACCAGGACTTGGTGTTGTTTTAGAACTTTTTTGGGAAAACTTAATTAAAGAAGAAAAAGAAAAAATAGCAAGTATAATATTAGAAAAAATAACAAAATAAAAAATGTAGCAAAATACATTTTTTTAATTTAATTTTTTTAATTCATCTAAAACAAATATACCATCTTTTCTTATTAATCTATGATCGAAATAAATACATCCACCACCATAGTCTTCTCTTTGAATTAAAACAAGATCCCAATGAATACTAGACTTATTACCATTATCACAGTCTTTATAACAACAACCTGGAGTAAAATGTATACTTCCCATTATTTTTTCATCATATAAAATATCTCCCATTGGATATTTAATCATAGGATTAAATCCTAAAGAAAACTCGCCAACATATCTTGCGCCTTCATCAGTATTAAAAATTTCTTCTAATTTTTTTTTGTAACTTTCTTCAACATTATCACATGTAGCAGAAATTATTTTTCCATCTTTAAAAGTTAATTTTACACCCTCAAAAACATACCCTTGATATGGACTTGGCGTATTATATTTAATATAACCATTAACACTTGTTTTAACTGGTGCAGTATAAGTTTCTCCATCTGGAATATTCATATTACCAACACATGGTATAACAGGAAGATTTTTAATAGAAAACCTTAAATCTGTATCAGGACCAGTTATTCTAACTTCATCTGTTTTTTCCATAAGATCTTTTAAAGGTTTTATATCATCATTCATTTTTTGATAATCATAACACATTGCATCAAAACAATAATCATAAAACTCATTATAATTCATCTTTGCTTTATAACTATCAACATTTGTAGGATAATTTAATAAAACCCATTTTCTTTCATTAATTCTTATATCATTTACATCTTGAAGTTTAATTCCTATTTTTTTCGTAACTTCACTTGGAATGTTTTTAATATCATAATCATTATTGTTACATCTAATTTTTATAAAACAATCAAAGTGTTCAACATCAAACACCCTTAAATCATATAAAAAGTTTATTTTTTCATCTTTAGTATTTTCTTCAATTAAAGAAGATGTTTCACTATCATTATACCTTACATAAACATTTGCTTTTTTATTTACTATTTCTTTTACAAGTTCTTTTACTAAATTTTTAGCTATAATACCAGCTTCAATTAATACAAATTCATTTTCTTTTACATTAAGTGAATAATTAATAATTGTACTTGCTAACTTTTTTTCTTTCATAAATACCTTCCTTTCTTTAACATTTAATAAATATTTACATAAAATACTCTTAGAAAGGAGTACTTTTTATGTATTATAACTATAGTATACCATATTATAACAATGTAATACCATATAGATCTAGACAATTTGGAAGTTTTCTTATTCCATTTGGTTTAGGTCTTGTAACTGGACCATTAGTATTTAATCCTAGACCTAGACCTAATTATTATTATCCTAGACCTAGACCAATATACTATCCAAATTATCCTTATTATTAAAAAAGAAGCTATCTCACTTCTTTTTTTATTAATTTAGCATGTAATACTACTCTTGTACCATTAGTATCAAAACAAGATGAAAGTGTTAAAACTTTATCACTTGTAGATACACTTATTCCATAATTAAATTGTGATCTTCTACGCATATCATTAAGCCATGTTTGATATTCGCTGTCACTAGAAAACTTATTTTGTAAATAATAATCTTCTGCTTTAATTTTATATGTTGAGAAAACTTGCCACATTGTATTTTCTTTAGGAGTTGAAAGTTTTATTATATGATTATCTTTATTATTAAACCAACTTTGTTTAACAACATTCCTAAGTGTACCAAACATACTCTTATCTATTCTTGAATGACCATAGATAACTGTGTTTTTATCAAAATTAACTGGATTATTTCGATAATCCATAAATATCCATCCTGCATCATTCCATTTTTCATCAAAACCATGATTTAAATAAAAATCATTATTTGAACATTTAACAACAGGATAATTAATATTTGTATTGTCTACCTTAATCCATCCTACTGTATCAGAATTTTTCTTTTTTAATTCATCAAAATTAACACTGATAAGTGGTATTTTTATAAAATCCCAATAGGGATTTTCCTTTGCTATTTCTTCTTTTTGTTCAATTACTTCAATATTTTTATTATCTGTTTCATCTACTTCCACAATATCAGTTATCTTTTTTATTTCTTCTTCTTGCTCTTTTACCCTTTTATTATCTTTATCCCAATTAATAATTTTATAAATTGAAAAACCTAATGCCAAAACTAAAACTATTATAATTATTGTATAGATAATATTAACTATTCTTTTTTTTAGCTTTTTATTTTTTTTATCTTTCATCTTTAATCTCCTTTAAATACTTTTTTAAATTCTTTGCTATTTCTTCAGGAATAATACTTTTAAGTTCATCAATACTTGCTTCTTCTATTTTCTTTAATGAACCATATTTCTTAAGTAAAGCAGTCCTTCGTTTATCTCCTAAACCACTTACATTTGATAAAACACTTTCTAAGCTCCCTTTACTTTTTAAATCCCGATGAAAACTAATTGCAAAACGATGTACTTCATCTTGCATCTTTGTTAAATATAAAAATAAATGATTATCTTGTTTTATACTTATTTCATTTAAATTGTCATCTACGATGATATTAGTTTTATGTTTATCATCTTTTTTTAATCCTATTACTTTGATTGAAAGACCTAAACTATTTAAAACCTCTACAACTACTTTAATTTGTAAACTTCCCCCATCAATTATTATAAGATCGGGATAAACTTCTTTATCAAGTAACATGCGATAATATCTTCTGTAAATTACTTCTTTCATTGCACTTAAATCATCTTTTACATCTAAACTTATTTTATATTTTCTATATAAATTTTTATTAGGTTCTAAATCTTCATAAACAACCATACATCCAACATAATATGTTCCAAATAAATGTGAGTTATCAAATAAATCAATTCTTTTTAATGAAGTTAAATTAAGTAAAGATTTTAATTTTTCTAAAACTTCTTTTTTTATCTTTAAATCTTTTTTTACGATTTCTAAGTTTTCATTTAAATATATTTCAGCATTATTTATTGCCATATCTAAAATATGTTTAACATCCCCTTTTTTAGGACAATTTACTTTTGTATTTAAGTATGTACTTAATAAAGAAACCTCATTCTCATCTTGAATTATTATCTCTTTAGGAAGTTCATATTTTTCATAAAAATTAGTTATATATCTTAAGTAAACATCATTAATTTCATCTGTTATATCAAATATTTTATGAACTCTTCCTATTATTATTCCTTCCCTTATAAATAAAGTTTCAATTGATAAATAATTATCTTTAACATAATAACCAAATACATCAAAATTATATTTTACATTAGATACCACTATTTGTTTACTAATTGTAGTTTTAACATCTTCAATCATTTTTTTTAATTCAAGAGCCTTTTCATAATTTAAGTTTTCACTTTCTTTAAACATTTCTTCTTCAAGTTTTTTAGTTATTTCTTTATAATTTCCATTTAATACTTCTGTTATTTCTTTAATCATTAAATCTATTTGTTCTTTAGAAATATTATATTTGCAATATCCAAGACATTCATTTATATGATAATATAAACATAAATCTTTTTTTAAAGTATTACATTTTCTAAGAGGATAAATTCGATTAATTAAATCCACTGTTTTTCTTGCACTTACTACATTAGGAAAAGGACCAAATAACTTAGATTTCGTTTTTTTTCTTGTTTTTGTTCTTATTATTTTAACTCTTGGATATTTTTCATTTGTAAGTTCAATATAAGGATAAGTTTTATCATCTTTAAGTAAAATATTATATTTAGGAGAATACTTTTTTATTAAATTAATTTCTAAAATAAATGATTCTATTTCACTATTTGTAACAATATATTCAAAATCATTAATATTATCCACTAAAGCTTTAGTTTTACCCGTATGAATTTTATTAAAATAAGAACTAACTCTTTTTTTTAAATTTTTAGCTTTACCTACATATATAACATTACCATTTTTATCTTTATGAATATAACACCCTGGTTTAGAAGGTAGTAAAGCTAACTTTTCTTTAAACATAAAGTTCTCCTTTCTTTTTATCTTACATATTTTAAACTATCTATATAATATATTTTTTTATTATATTTTTCTGCAATAAAAGTAGTCATTTCTTCAAGAGTTGTAAAATTTTTATTAAACATTTTATCAAAAGCATTTTGAACTTCACTAGCAATAAACTCATTTAATGCTATTTTACATTCCATAAATTCTTCAAGTAACATAGAATTATTTTCATCTTTTTGAAGCTTTAAAACAACTTGATATACATCATTTAAATAAATATTATATAAAGATATATTAACATCATAATTTAATGTTTTTAAATATTTAATTAAATCATCACAAGTATGTTTTATATTAATATAACTTGTAGATTTTAAATTAAACATAGGAAGTTCTTCGATTAAATAATCTAAATATTTTGAAGGAAGTAAAATTCCTTTTATATTTTCTTTAACTACTTTATCTTTAACAAATACTTCATCAGGATAATTAAAATACATCTCATTTTGATTATAAATAAAATCTTGATTCTCAACAATTAAAGAAATACCTTTTAAACTATAATTATAAAATGATGTTGTTGTATCTTTAAAAGAAACATACATATATCTTGTCATTGAAATATAATCATCAAAATTATAACCAAATGTATTTCTTGTAAAAGGAAGCTTAGAATTACTTGCTTCGTTAAAAGATATTATACCATTTTGTAATATACTTTCTAATTTAAAAGGATTAAATGCCACGGCATGAAGAAGTGTATTATCATTAAATTTGTAATTCATAAAATACCTCCGTTTATTAAATTATATCATATTTTTATATTATTTTTTATTGTTTTTTGATAAAATATTATTATAAAGAAAAAGGTGACAAATATGAATGTTATAAAAAAAACAAGTGAATATGAATTAATAATTAAAAAATCAAGATTTATTTCTTATTTATACTTTGTAAAAAGTGTTGATGAAGTTAATAATTATTTAAATGATTTAAAAATAAAATACAAAGATGCAAGTCATATATGTTATGCCTATATAATTAATAATGATGAAAAATATAACGATGATAAAGAGCCTTCTAAAACTGCAGGATATCCTATGTTAAACTTATTAAAAAAGAATGATATAAATTATGTTCTTGCAGTTGTTATTAGGTATTTTGGAGGAATAAAACTTGGAAGTGGTAATTTACTTAGAACATATTTAAATGTTACAAACAAAAATCTTAAAAAAACAGGAATAAAAGAATATAAACTTAAAAAAGAATATATTATCACTTGTAATTATGACAATGTAAATTATGTAAACAATATTTTAAAAGATGAAGATATTATTAATAAAACTTTTAATAATCTTATTACTTACGAAGTCTTAATTGACAATGAAAAAGCAATTAAAATAAAAGATTTACTTAATAATAAAAATATTGAAATAAAAGAAAAGAAGAACTAAATTTGTTCTTCTTCAATTGTTTTTTCTAATCTTTCTACAAACATTGGAAATACATCTTTTAATATTTCAGCATTACTTACTTTTTGTAAAGAACTATTATTAACAAGCATCACTTTATAAGTATCTGTAGGTTCAGAATCTTTATCTAATTCATTAACAAATGCTAACGTAACACCATTATATTCCATTGTATCAAGAATGTATACTTTACTTCCATCTTCAAATGTAACTATTACATCTTTTTTTATATTCATAAATAATCATCCCTTCTTATTCAAATAAATTATTTTATAAGTCCACTTTTTTTAGCAACATAACCACCAGCGAATGCTGCAAGTGTTGCAGGTGCTGTTGCTGCAATTGCAGTCCAACCAATTCCACCAAGAAGTAATCCTGCAATAGCGGCAAGTGGTAATGCTATAGCGCCAACTTTTCCTAAATTACCTTTTAATTTATTCCAAATTTTTGATTTAAGGCTTGGAGAAGCTTCTTCAACATTTGCTATATTTTTTTCACCTTCTGGTTTAACTAGTTCTTTAGCTTGTTCAGCTGCTTTTTCCTCATCTTTACTTTTTTCTTTTTCTGATGTTTCTATCAAATTATCACTTAATTCTTTTTCATCATTTTTTTCTTCTTCTAAATTATTTAATGGATCTGTTTCATTAATATTTTTATCAAAACCCTCAGCAATTTTTGTTTTTTCATCTGTTTCAACTTCTTTTATTTTAAAGTTTCCTTCATCTTCATTTTTCTTTTCTTCTTTTACTTCTTCTTTTGGTTTTTTACCTTCAAATAAAATTTCATATTTTTCAAGTTCTTCATCACTTAATTTTTTAGTACCAACTTTACAATTACCATCTTGAAAATAATTATCATAAGCTTCATCGATTGCAAAACCACTTAATGTATTAAGATAATCCATTGTAAATACTCTTTCACCAAAATTATTTACAACTTCTCCTAATTTTTTTGCTTTGTATGCTATATTATGATTTCTTTCTCTTTGTTCTAATTTTTTATTAAGTTCTTCAGTATGACTTCTAGTTTCTTCAATAAGTTTATTTCGTCTATCTTCTTCTGTTTCTACCTTAGGATTATCTTTTTCTAACATTTTTACCATAACCTCATTCATAGACTTTATTTGTTCTTGTAATAATTCTATTTGTTTTGTTAATCCAGAAATTACTTCTCTATCATTTGCGTTCATAAAATCACTCCTTCAATATAGGTAAATTATAGCATATTTATTAATTTTAGTAAATATATTTTTAAAAATTTAAAAATATGTTAAAATGATTTTAGAAAGGAATTTATTATGTTAAAAGAATTTAAAAAATTTATTTCTCGTGGTAACGTTATTGATTTAGCAGTTGGTGTTATTATAGGTAAAGCTTTTGGCGATATTGTAACTTCACTTGTAAATGATGTTATTATGCCAGTTATTGGTCTTTTACTTGGAGGAATTAACTTTGAAGAAGCTAAAATTATATTAAATAAAACAACTGGTGCTAGTCTTAACTATGGATTATTTGTTCAAAATATTGTTAACTTTTTAATTATATCTTTCTGTATATTTATTATGGTTAAATGTATAAATAAAATAACTCATAAAGAACCACCAAAAAAAGAAACTCCTAAAAAGAGTGATGATGTAATATTACTAGAAGAAATAAGAGATTTATTAAAAGAAAAAAATAAAAAGACTAAATAATCTTTTTATTTTATTTTGTAGTATTATTATAATAATTAAACTCTGCTAAAGATAATAAAACCTGTTCTAAATCATCTTGCATTTCATCGTTTAAATATTCTTCTAAATCAAACATTAACTCTTTTATATCACTATATTTATTAATATCAAAACCATATAATTTTAATACACTAACTTCTTCATCAGTTAAGAATATTCCATTATACGACTTATGTAAATTAGGCTTTATATTTTTTAAAAGTTCATCAATATTATAATCTTCCATACTCACTCCTTAATTTTAGATCAAAAATTAGATCAAAAAATAATAAAACCCTTATAAAATAAGGGTAAAATACAATAATGGTCGGGAAAACAGGATTTGAACCTGCAACCCCTTGGTCCCAAACCAAGTGCTCTACCAAGTTGAGCCATTTCCCGATTTATAAGTGGTGTCCTGGAGGAGATTCGAACTCTTGACCGACGGCTTAGAAGGCCGTTGCTCTATCCAGCTGAGCTACCAGGACAAATAAACATTTAACTTCAATGCTTATTCATTATATAACATTTTTTTATAAACTTCAAGTGTCTTTTCTAAATTTTTCAATAAAATTTTCATTATTTTCTAAAAACACCACAGAATTAACATCATAATTATCAAACACTGAATAAGTTATTAAATCTAAATAATCACTAAAAGATGTTATATTATTAAAGTTAAGTATTATTTTCTCATCACTTATTTCATAATCGATTAATT
>HF999776.1:0-8462 GCA_000434175.1 Mycoplasma sp. CAG:611 | reverse complement strand
TAAAGAAGATGAAAATGGTGTAATTAAAGGAGAATTATATGAATAAGATGTTAAATTATCAATAATAATTTCTATTTGTTCCTTATCTGAATTTAAATATTTTGTAACAGGAACATAATTTTTACTATTACCTCCTAAAAAATATATTATTGTTTTTTTAATATTAGTAGGATCATTTATTTCATATACTTTATTTATACCTATATCTTTAGTAAGAATAGTAGGTAAAATAGTAGTGGTATTTGGTATATACTTAACTATTTTATTATCTACATATAATTCAACTCCATTAATACCTTTTATATCAGTTAAAGTATATGTAATCGCTTCAACCATCTTTTTATATTGACTTTCAGTTACATCATTAAACTCTTTAGAAAAGTTTATTTTTATTAAATCATTATCTAAAACAACCTCAAGTATTTTGGTGTTTCTTGGTAAAATAGGATTAAAATAAGTCGGAAGTAAACTATTATTATTATTTTCTTTTATCATTGTTTCAATTAATACTTTAACTTTTTCTAAAGTATTTAATTCTTTATTTACATATATACTAGTTTTACTAACTAAATTATCATCGTTAAGGGTATATATATTTTCTAAAAAATCTGTTTTGTAATTATTACTTTCATATATATTAGTAGGACCTTCCAATTTTTTTATACTTAAAACTACAAAAACAATAAAAAAGATAATTGTTGTAATAAATATTCTTCTAAAAGCCTTTTTCTTTAACATAAAATCTTCCTTTCATATCTATCTAATAATATGAAAAGACATGTGAATTTATACTTCTTCACATGTCTAATTTTATTTCTTTTAATTTTAAAAGTTCTACGACTGCCCCTGCTCTTCCTTTCACTCCAAGTTTTTGCATAGCATTTGAAATATGATTTCTAACTGTTTTTTCACTAATACCAAGTTTTGTTGCTATTTCTTTTGTTGTAAAATTATTTACTAGTAATTCAAACACTTCTTTTTCCCTTTTTGTAAGTATTTTTTTATTCAAAATTTTTCCCTCACTTTCAAGTTGGGTGGCTTTTATACTATTCATATTATTTTATGAAGTAAAAGCTTTATTTGTGAGAGAAAAAGCCTACTATTTTAAGCAAATTTAATAGACACACTTACTTTATCTTCAAATTCACCACTAATAGTTTTCATTATTTTATTAGCTAAAGATATATCATGTTCTTTTTTTATAATAACAATATCTACATCATTATTATCTATTTTTACAAAAGAATCTAATTTATATGTTTCCTTTATCTTATTTTTTAACTCATCTTCTTTCTGCTCAACTTCACTAATTTTTCTAAGACTTAAATAAGCATCATTTTTTTCTTTTGTTGTTGTTTTATCACTACTTAACTTATCTTGTAACTCTTTTTTCATAATCGTTCTTTCCTCTTCAAGACTAACTTCAAGAGCAGTTAAATATGTATTATTATTAGAAAGTTCTAAATTAACTTCAGTTGTTTTATCTTTATCATTATCTTTATTATTTTCAAGTATTTGTGTTGGCATAGTTATATAATATACTCCAAGTACTAAAACCAAACTAAAAAGTGTTAAAAACCATAAACTTTGCTTTTTTATCATAAATATCCTTACCTTTCTAGTAAAGTATATGATTATCTTCTTTAAATATGAAAAAACTTTTGTAAACTATAATTCACAAAAGAATAATTCCATACCAAGTTTAGGATTAATAACACCTGATTTTATTTTTATATCAAGTTCCCCAAGTTCTTTTATTTTAGTAAGTAAATACTTTTTATCTAAACTTAATGCTTGTTCTTTAAGCAATTTAAACCTATAAGGATGCATCTTATTTAATTTTATCATACATTCTTCATCACTATATTCTTTTATTAATTCTTGTATTTTATATATTAATGTATAATTATTACTTAAAAACCCAATTATTTTAAGTTCATCTTCATTATTTTCTATTAATTCATAATAAACTTCAAATACTTTTTGTTTATTTTTTTTATAAATATAATTAACTAAATCAAAAATATTTTTATCTAAATTTTTAGTAACTAATTTTTTTATATCATCTTCATTTATTTCTTTAGTATCTAATTTATACATCTTTAATTTTATTATTTCTTCTTTTATTCTATTATAATCATTTGAAGTATAATCTTTTAACATATTTATTTCTTTAAATGATATTTTATAATCTTTAAATTCTTCCTTTATAAAAGATGTTAAATCAATATTAGATACATCTATTTTTTCTATTTTTTTATTTTTTATTTTATTTAATATTTTTAAATCTATTTTATCTTCATTTGTAAGAATTAAAATATTATCATTTTGATTATCTAAATATTTAACTAAAATATCAATATTATCTATATTATTAATTGAAGAACATATTATTACTTTTTTATCTGAAAATAAATTAACTGTATTTATATCATTAATAACATCACTTATTTTATTAAAAACTAAATCATACTTAATAATGGAAGTTGTATTATATTTCTTTATTAAATCATTAACTTCTTTATCAATTAAACTTTTTTCTCCATTTATTAAGTAAACCATATAAATCATTCCTTTTTTGTTGTTATATAAATATTATACTAAATTTTTATAACATTTTTAAGTCTTTTTATAACTTTCTTTTCAATTCTTGAAATATAAGACTGACTTATTTTTAGTTTTTCTGCGACATCTTTTTGAGTTAATTCTTCTACGCCATTAAGTCCATATCTTAAAATCATTATTTCTCTATCTCTTTCATCAAGTTTTTCTAATTCTTCTTTTAATATTTTTTTATCTATTTCCATATCTAATGGTTTTGTTACAATATCAGGTTCTGTTCCTAAGATATCTTCTAAATGAAGTTCATTTCCATCAGCATCAAAGCTTAAGCTTTCTTCAAAAGAAACATCTGCTTTTGTTTTTTTATTTTTTCTTAAATGCATAAGTATTTCATTATCAATACATCTAGAACAATATGTTGCAAGTTTTATATTTTTATCTTTTGAAAAAGTATTTACTCCTTTAATTAAACCAATTGATCCAATACTTACTAAATCTTCTAAATCTACTTTTGTATTTTCATACTTTTTAGCTAAAAACACAACAAGTCTTAAATTATGTTCGATAAGTTTATTTCTTGCTTTTAGATCTCCTTTCTCACTTAATCCACATAAATAATCTTCTTCTTCCTTACTTAAAGGAGGTGGTAAGACATCTGTTTTTCCTACATAATAAACACCACTTTTTTTAAATAAATTTCTAATAAATAAAAGTATTTTTTTCATAGTTCCTCCATAATTTTATTATTTAATATTATATCTACTCCTGATAAAGATAATTTATCATTAGACTTTGCTATTAATACATTTTTTAAATAACCAATATCTTCGATAAAAACTTTATCTATTATAAAACACTTTAATATTCCTTTATTATTTAATGAATTATATGGTACAAATATGAATCTTTTAGAAAATATATCTATATTTTTATTAATAATTAAAATTGGTTTATTAAAATAAGGATCAACTAGATTATTACCTGTATCAATATAGCCATTTAATAAATAAGTTTTATTATTAAGAAATATTTTAACTGTTTTATAACAAGATATTTTATTTTTATATTTTTTAATTTTTTTAGTAAAAATAATAAAAAATAAAATAGAAAGTAAAAGAAGAATAAATATATCTAAAGTTTTTCCTGTTTTATAAAATATTAATCCTACATGTTCATAACCTGCTTCAATATTTAGAAAATATAAAAAACCTCCGAGGATTATACTTAAAATCATAAGATAAAAAAAGTTATTTAAAGTATATTTTATATCTTTAAATTTAAATGTTATTATAACCATTATTAAACCAAAGAACATTTTTGATAAAAAAAAGATAAAAGAAGGCATACTTATAAAAAGAATAAATATACTAAAAGTCCCTATAAAACTTCCAAGTATTATTCTTTTTATTTTTACATTTCTTTTTAAAAGAACTTTTGTTGTAAATAAAAGAATAAAATCAAATATAAAATTAATAAAAAAAACATAATCTAAATATATTTTCATAATACTTTTCCTTTCTTTTATAAAGTATCATAAATATATTTAAAATTATGTCATATTATAGAGTATTTACATATTTTTTAAATTCATCGCCACGTTCTTCACATCTATTATATTGATCCCAACTTGCACTGGCAGGACTAAGAAGAACAACATCTCCTGGTTTTATTATTTCTTTTATTTTAGTAAAACTTTCTTTTAAAGTTTCAAACTTGTAACAAGTTATATTATTTTTTATAGCAAAATCTTCTACTCTATCTTTTGTTTCTCCAATTGCTATTATTGTTTTAACATTATTTGTAAATGGTAATAAAAGATTAAAATCTTGACCTCTTTCATATCCTCCAAGGATAAGAATTGTAGGCTCATTAAAAGAAGATAACGCTATTTGAGTACATTTTATATTGGTAGCTTCAGTATCATTATAATATTTAACATTATTTACTTCTTTTACAAATTCTAATCTATGTTCAACGCCATAAAAGTTTTCTAGTACTTCTTTAATTGAATCGTTACTACAATTAAACTCTTTAACTGCCATAATTGAAGCCATAATATTTTCATAATTATGTATTCCTCTTAATTTTATATCTTTTAAAGAAATAATTAATTCATCATAATAATAAATATTGTCATTTAAAATATAACTACCATTTATCTTTTCTTTACTTGAATACCATTTAACCTTAGATTTAACATTTTTACTAAATTCTTTTAATATTTCATCACTATAATTTAAAATAGCTACATCTTTATTTGTTTGATTTTTTAAAAGCTTACTTTTAACATATTTATAATGTTCGAATGTCTTCATAAATTCAAGATGTGCCTCACTTATATTAGTCATAACAGCAACATTAGGATTAAATTCATGCACATTTTCTAATTGTTGACAAGAGATTTCTGTTACAATTATATCATTTTCTTTTACTTTATCTAAAATACTACATAAAGGAAAACCTATATTACCTGCTAGATGAACAGAAAACTTATCTTTTTTTAACATTTCATAAATAAGGGTTGTTGTTGTTGTTTTTCCATTTGTCCCTGTTATAGCAATAATTTTTACATTTTTATCTTTTAAAAGATTATAAGCAACCTCTACTTCATTAACTACAGGAATATTTAGTTTATTTGCTTTTAATACATATTTGTGATCTATAGAAATACCAGGATTTTTTATTAATAAATCATAACTTTCATCAAATAAATCATCAGGATGACTATTAAATACAAAGTTAACACCAAGATTTTTTAACTCTTCATACTTTTCTTTATCAGTTTCTTTTAAACTTCCTCCATCATTTATTAATATATAATTATTTTTATTTGCTAATACCTTAGCTACTTCATAACCACTTTTAGCAAATCCTAAGATAAATATTTTTTTATTTTCATACATAAAACCATCTCCATATATTTATATTTTAACATAAATTAAATATGCATACAACAAAAGAAAAAAGATAAATAATTATCTTCTTCTTTGAATATTAGTTTTAGATTCAATACCTAATTCAATTTTTTTAAGTTCATTTTGTTCTTCAAGTGCCTCTGCTATTCTTTCAAAAACACTAATGTTTTCATTTAATGTTTCAAGATTAACTTCTAAAGGTTCTAAACTTCTTATAGCATTTACTAAACACATCATAACATCATTATTATAACTCATATATTCCCCCTAAGTACCATGTATTATAATTAAAAGTTATTGGTTTGTCAAATAAATTTAACATTTATTAAAATTATTATTTAATTTAAGTAATAAAAACTGTTTCTATATGTTTTGTTTTTGAAAACATATTAAGTGGTGTTAAAAAAATCTCTTTATAACTTTCTTCTGTTTTAGCTATATGAATTATAATACTTATAAAATACAATTATTTTATTATTCCGCTTCAATTACTTTTTCAAGAAAAATTTTTGTTTCAAAAGCACCACGCTTTTCATTTTTTATTAAAGCAATTTCTATAATATCATTCAAATCTTTATTTTCTAATTTAGCTAATGCTCTAATTACTTCTAACATATCGGCTAATTCTTCTAATCTATCATCGCCTGTTGCTTCGATTACCTCTTTATATTCTTCATATAATTTCTTTTCCAATTCATTTTTATATTCAACTTCATCTAATATTCTTACAACTGATGTTTCTCCTTTTGCTTTTATTATGTTTGGAATTTTATCTCTTACTAATTTATTATATATTCTTTCCATATTCAATTCTCCTTAATTTTTTTTAAATACATTATAAAAATAATCTTATTATTCTTTTTCTAATAAACAAACCGTTTCTATATGTTTAGTTTTTGGAAACATATTAAATGGTGTTAATGATATAACTTTATAACTTTCCTCAAGAAGTTTTATATCTTTATAAAGTGTTTTTGGATTACATGATACATAAACAATTCTTTTACATTTTTTATTAAGCAAGTTATTTATTACTTTTTTAGAAAGTCCACTTCTTGGAGGATCCACAACTACTGTATCAAAATCTCCTATTTTAATATTTGAAGCATCCATACATTTAAAATCAATATTTTTTATATTATTTATTTTCTTATTTATATTAAAAGAATTAATTGCAAAACTATTTTCTTCTACTCCTAAAATATATTTATAACTATCTTTTAAATACATTCCAATTGTACCTGTACCACAATATAAATCAAGTAAATTATTACCATTTTTGGCATATTCTTTTA
Source organism: Mycoplasma sp. CAG:611 (assembly GCA_000434175.1). Taxonomy (GTDB): domain Bacteria; phylum Bacillota_I; class Bacilli_A; order RF39; family UBA660; genus CAG-611. Next base: position 1,690 of record HF999776.1, on the reverse strand, counting down.
CTTTATCATAAAGCTTAATCATACAAGTTGTATTAACTTGAAAAAAAGAATCTTTATTAATTGTATATTTTAAATCATTAATTATTTCCGTAATATAACTTTTTCCATATATAACATCATCATTTAAAGATAAAGAAGTTATATTATTTTCTTTTCCAAATTCTTTTAGTTTTTCTTCATTTGTACTACCTTTAAAAGATATAAGTATTTCATTATTAAAAATAGCTTTTCTTATCATTATTTCTTTTATATTTGTTAAATCAAGTGTTTTTATTTTAGGTATTAAATTATTTATATCTTTATCTAATAATAAACAATTATCAATTTCTACTAAATCATTACTATTAGAATTATAAAATCCTAACTTAGAATTAAATATATGAAAAGTAACTTTATTACGATAATTATTAAACAAAGAAGCTTCTATTTCATTTACTTTATAAGAATTAAATAAATTTTTTATATAATTTTCTTTTAATAAATTTTCTTCTTTTTCATCTATATGAAGTAAATTACATCCTCCACATTTTAAATAATAAGGACAATTAGTTTCTTTTCTTAAAGGACTTTTCTTTATTATTTCAACAATTTTAGCTTCAGCATATTTTTTATTTACTTTTATTATTTTTATTTTTATAAGTTCATCTTTTAAACCATTTTTTACAAATACAACAAAATTATTAATTCTAGTAATTCCATTTCCATTTATATCATGTTCATTTATTAAAACTTCATAAATATCATCTATTTTCATATATACCTCTATTTAAAAAATCAAGCCATTAGGTTTGATTAATTAATTCTTTCTACAAATTTTGGTAAAAGTATACTTAATGCTTCAGCATTTGTTACTTTCTTTAAAACTTTATTTTTATAATCTACAAGTAATATTTTATATTTATTTGTAGCCATTGTTTCATCATATAAAACTTCATTAGCAAACAAAAAATCATTATCCATAAAATTTATTTTATCTAATACTACAATTTTCTTATTATTAGAAAGAGCAAGTACATCAAATTTATTTATATTCATTATTTACCCCTTCCATCAAGCTTTTCTTTTGCTCCTTCCAAAGCAGAAGATATTTCTTTAAAACTTTCTTTATTCTTTTTTAACCTAATTTCACTCGCTAAAGCAAGTAGTTTATTTTCTATTAAATAATTAATTTCTAATGCTTCTTCTTCACTTGTCAAACTAGATAAAACTTTAATTGGTGTTACTTCTCCTGATTTACAATGATTACTAAATCTTTTTGTTAAATCTTCTTTTCTTTTAATAAGTTCTTCTTTTTCTAAAGCACTGATGTTAGGATCTTTAAGTTTTTCAATTATTGTATTTAACTCATTAAATATTTGTTCACTAATATTCATATATAAGTCCTCCCTTATATTATCTAAGATAATTATATAATTTTTTTATTATGTAGTCAATTAATTTATTAAATTATATGTTTTGAAAATTAAATATTTGTATAATTTAAAAGATTATGTTATAATGTATTTATCAAGGAAATCTTGAATATAATAAAAAAGGAAACATTCAAGTTTGCAAGTTTGAATGTTTACCGTTCAGGTGGAGACATTTAGTCTTTTAAATTAAGACTAAGTGTCATTTTTTTATTACTACTATCAAAATAATAAGAAGGAATAAAATGATAGCAATGAAGCTAAAAACACTTATAATAAAT
>HF999775.1 GCA_000434175.1 Mycoplasma sp. CAG:611 | reverse complement strand
ATTACAAAGTGAGAAGAGGCATATGGACTCGAACCACCATTGACGTCATCGAAGTTAAAGACCCCTGCTTTCATACCATCGCTATGGTAACCACCACGTCTGAACCATGGAAGATTTAAATTAACGAAACTAGCGTTATCACTATACCAATATGCTGTTTCTGTTAATGCATGACCTTGATAAGTAGCAGTATAATTATTATAATATTTTTCATTTGGTAAACTAGCAAATCCCGATGAACTTATTGTTTTATTATATACTCCCATAACATATTCCCATGCTCCTCCATTCATATCATATATGCCATATATATTAGAAGTTGTTGATGCTTCCATTCCTACAGTTGTATCATATGTATTAGTCGTTGAGCTAGTGTTTGAAGTACCTGGTGCTGCCCCTATACCTGTTATATAACCACTATTATTATTTATACCAACTTCTGTACATGCTATACTACTAGCGCATCTTCCATAGATACTTTGAGTTAGATATGCTACTGCTCCCCATTCATTATTTTTATTCATATGAGTATCTACCTCAGTACTTACAAAACCAAAACTATTATTAGGTTGTTCCATACTTCTACTTGCAAAGAAGAAATTACTTGGACTATTATATCTTAAACTTGTTACATTTGGTTTTATTATTATTCCATTTG
>HF999774.1 GCA_000434175.1 Mycoplasma sp. CAG:611 | reverse complement strand
GACCGCCCCAGTCAAACTGCCCACCAGACACTGTCCCCGAACCGGATCACGGTCCTAGGTTAGAAATCTAATATTCCAAGGGTGGTATTCCAAGGGCGACTCCACTAGAACTGGCGTCCTAGTATCAAAGTCTACCACCTATCCTCTACAAAGAATATCAAATTTCAATATCAAGCTACAGTAAAGCTCCATGGGGTCTTTCCGTCCTGTCGCGGGTAACCTGCATTTTCACAGGTATTAAGATTTCACCGAGTCTATGGTTGAGACAGTATCCAGATCATTACGCCTTTCGTGCGGGTCAGAACTTACCTGACAAGGAATTTCGCTACCTTAGGACCGTTATAGTTACGGCCGCCGTTCACTGGGGCTTCAATTCAAAGCTTCGTATCATGTTGACAAAGTCAAATACTAACCTCTCCTATTAACCTTCCAGCACTGGGCAGGTGTCAGCCCCTATACTTCGCCTTACGGCTTTGCAGAGACCTGTGTTTTTGGTAAACAGTTGCCTGGACGTCTTTACTGCGGGTCTATCGCTAGACCACCCCTTCTCCCTAAGTTACGGGGTTATTTTGCCGAGTTCCTTAACCATAG
>HF999773.1:13726-16934 GCA_000434175.1 Mycoplasma sp. CAG:611 | reverse complement strand
TTATTTTTTCATTGTTTTTTTAACAGGTGCTACATTTTCAAATAAAAAAGAACAGGTTTTTTTACCTATTCAATTTAATTAAAAATGTAACTTTTATTTAATTTTAAGACTTCTTAAATAAGATTTTATTTCATCACTAATTCTATAACTTTCAATAGCTTTTTGAATTGATTTATTATGTATCCATTTATCTAATATTTTATTTTCAAATAAAGGTATAACTTCTTCATAGTTTTTTATTAAAGCAACACTATAATACCAACTAATAGCCATATTAACATAGTAATCATTACTTTTAATTTTACTTAAAGTTATTAAATCTTTTTTATATAAGTTATTTCCTAAATAAAATTGTAATAAGCTAACAATAGCAAATCTTTTATAATAAGTTCTTTTATCTTTTAATATATTAAGTAAATATTTATGAACTTTATTATAATCTTTTTTAAATATTTTAGGATTTAAAACGTCACATACTTCCCAATTATCTATATATGGTAAAAACTTATCTAAATATCCTAAATATGTATCTAAATCTTTTATATAAATATTCATTAAACAAGTATGGAGGATATTTTCTTCATGATATTTATGTGGTAAATCATTTATAAATTTAATTGTATCTTCAAAGTTTATTTTTTTAGCTAAAGTTCTTATTAATGGTATTTTTACTCCGATTATAACATCTTTATTAATATTAGGTATTAGTTTTGATGTAAAGTTTTTATAATTTAAATCTTGTAATTTAAATAATTCTTCTTGGATATTCATTTTAATTTATATCCTAATTTTTCTAATTCTAATATTGCTATTAAAGATAAATTATTTTTAGATAAACTATTTATATCAAAAAACTCTGCTCCGAGGGAATCATCATTTATTTCATCTGCTTTTATTTCTTTTTTAATTTCGTTATTATAATCTAATACTTTGTAAAATACTCCAATATGATGTGTTCTTATTAATTTATCATCATCTTGCCAATCCACAGTAACAGAATCAACATCAAATAGTTTATAGTTTGTTATTTCTAAGCCTGTTTCTTCTTTAAATTCTCTTTTTAAAGTATCCTCTACTCTTTCACAAAATTCTACTGTTCCACCTGGTAAATCAAGTTTACCAAGATAAGGCCCTCGACATTTTTTTATAAGTAATATTTTTTCATCTTCAATAATTATCCCATAAGCTCCTAAATGTTTGTTTTCTATCATATTAATACCTCCCTTATTAAATTATACAAAAAGTAGACAAAATTTGTCTACTTAATTTTTATTTCATTGTCATATGTAATGTTAATAACATCACCATATTTAATTTCATTATTAATAATTTTTTTAGCTAAGAATGTTTCAAGTGTTTTAGCTACAAGTCTTTTTAAAGGTCTTGCACCATAAAATTCATCGTAACCATTATCAACAAAATAGTTAATAGCTTTATCATCAAGATTAATTTTAATATTTAAATCTTTTAATCTTAATTCTTCTTCTTTAATTATTTTATTTAAAATATCTTTTAAAACATCTTTAGTTAATTTGTTAAATACAATTACTTCATCAATTCTGTTAATAAATTCAGGTTTAAAATAGTTATGAAGTTCATCTAATACTTTATCTTCTTTACCTTCTAAAATATATTCACTTCCAACATTTGATGTCATTATGATAATTGTATTTTTAAAATCTACTGTTCTACCTTGTGAATCAGTACATCTTCCATCATCTAAGATTTGAAGAAGTAAGTTAAGTACTTCTGGATGTGCTTTTTCTATTTCATCAAAAAGAATTATACTGTAAGGATTTCTTCTTACTTTTTCTGTTAATTCTCCACCTTCTTCATATCCAACATATCCTGGAGGGGAACCAATTAATCTTGATACGCTAAATTTTTCCATATATTCACTCATATCAATTCTTATCATATGTTTTTCATCATCAAAAAGTTCTTCTGCTAATGCCTTAGCAACTTCAGTTTTACCAACTCCAGTTGGACCAAGAAAGATAAATGAACCAATTGGTCTATTTGGATCTTTAATTCCACTTCTACTTCTTATAATAGCATTACTTACTAAATGAAGAGCATTATCTTGTCCCATAACTTGTTTTCTTAAATTATCTTCAAGACTTAATAATTTATCTTTTTCACTACTTACAAGTTTTGCTATTGGAATAGAAGTCCAACGAGAAATAACACTTGCTATACTTTCACTATTAACAACGTTACTTAATAACCTAGTTTCATTAGCATTATTAAGTTCTTTTAGTTCTTTTTCTAAACTTGGAATTACACCATGTCTTAATCTTGCTGCTGTTTCTAAATCATAATTATTCTCAGATTTTTCAAGATCATATCTTGCTTTTTGTAATTCTTCATTTTTAGTTTTAATTTTATCATTTAATTCTTTTTCTTTTTCCCAAGATAAAGTTAATTCTTTTTCTTGTTCTTTTAAAATATTTAATTCTTTTAATATTTCATCTTTTCTAGCAAGTGAAAGTTCATCTTTTTCTTTTTTTATAGCTTCATTTTCTATTTCAAGACGCATTATATTTCTTCTTACTTCATCTAAAGAAGTTGGTACAGAGTCCATTTGGACTCTAATTGTAGCACATGCTTCATCAACAAGATCTATTGCTTTATCTGGTAAATATCTATCTGTTATATATCTATTTGATAAAGTCGCTGCGCTTACTAAAGCTTTATCTTCAATTGTAACACCATGATGAACTTCAAAAGTTTGTTTTAATCCACGAAGAATTGTAATTGTATCTTCAACAGTTGGTTCATGGACAATTATTTTTTGAAATCTTCTTTCAAGAGCTCCATCTTTTTCAATATAGTTTCTATATTCATTTAAAGTGGTTGCTCCGATTACATGAATTTCACCACGTGCTAACATTGGTTTTAAAATGTTACCTGTATCCATTGCTCCTTCAACTGCTCCAGTACCTACAATCATATGTATTTCATCAATAAACATAATTATGTTACCTTCACTTTTTTTAACTTCATTTAATACTTTTTTTAATCTATCTTCAAATTCACCACGATATTTAGCACCTGCTACTAAACTAGCCATATCAAGCTCCCAAATTGTTTTATTTTTTAAACTTTCTGGAACATCATTTTTAACTATTCTATTAGCTAAACCTTCAACAATAGCAGTCTTACCAACACCAGGTTCACCAATTAAAACGGGATTATTCTTTGTTTT
>HF999773.1:0-13698 GCA_000434175.1 Mycoplasma sp. CAG:611 | reverse complement strand
ATTCTTTGTTTTCCTAGATAGTATACGTGTAATACTTCTAACTTCTTCATCTCTTCCTATAACAGGATCTATTTTTCTTGCTTTAGCAAGTTCCGTAATGTTTCTTCCATATTTTTCTAAAACATTTTCGTTTTCTTCTTCATTATTAAAAATATTCATATATATCACTTTCCTTTCGAATTATATTATACTACAATAATTAGCACTTGTAAATAGTAAGTGCCAAAATTTATTAAAAATTTAAAAAAAATATCTAAATATATTATATCTAAATATTTTTTTATTATTTATTTAATTCTTTTATTGCTGTTAGTACTCCTAGTTTACCATATTCATAAGTTAAACTACCTTGTTGATATGCAATATAAGGTGGTCTAATTGGACCATCACATGAAAATTCAATTGATGAGCCTTGCGTAAAACTTCCACTTGCCATGATTACTTCATCATCATACCCTGGTGTTGGTGTTGGAACAGGGATTGAACTAGAATCTATCGCAGAACTTTTTTGAATTCCTTTACAATAATTAATTAAATCATCTTTATTATTAAATATTATATTTTGAACGATATCTACTCTTTCTTCATTATATTTTGGTTCAACATCATATCCTAAAGTTTCCATTATTTTACTTGTAAATATTGCTGTTTTTAAGCTATTAGCTACGACAAGAGGTGCTAAAAAAAGTCCTTGAAGTATTTGTTTATTAAATCCTAAAGATGGTCCTACTTCTTTTCCTTGTCCTGGAACAGTAAGACGTTCTGCTACAAGATTTATTAAATCTTTTTTACCTACAATATAAGCTCCATTTGGTGTTATTCCTCCACCTAAATTTTTAATTAAAGAACCTACAGCAACATCTGCTCCTACTTCAGTTGGTTCTTTATAACTAACAAATTCACAATAACAATTATCTATCATAACAATTGTTTTAGGACTAACTTTTTTTATTAATTTAATTACTTCTTCTACGTTTTCTATTGAAATACTTTTTCTTGTAGAATAACCTTTTGATCTTTGTATTTCAATTACTTTAACAAAATCTTTATTCAATCTTTCTTCTATTTTTTTAAAGTCAAAATTATTATCAACTAAATCTATTTGTTCATAATTTACTCCAAATGATTTTAATGAACTATCATTAGGAGTTATACCAATTACTTCATCAAGTGTATCATATGGTTTTCCTGTTATGCTTAAAAGGGTATCATTTGGTCTTAAAAGGCCAAATAAACATACAGTTAAAGCATGACTTCCTGAGATAAACTGTGTTCTTACCAAAGCATCTTCACATTTAAAAATTCTTTTATAAACATCTTCAATTTTATCTCTACCTATATCATTATATCCATATCCGGTTGAAGTATTAAAATGTATTTCACTAATATTTTCTTCATGAAAAGCATTTAATACTTTCATACTGTTAAACATACATATATCATCTATTTTTTTTAATTCTGTTTTTATTTCTTTTTCACATTTTTTACTAATTTCTAATAAATTTTCATCTATATTAATCATTATTTCTTCCTCCATCTACTTTAATTATTGCATCATTTATATAACTTCCTTCATCACTTGCAATAAAATATATAACATTTGCTATTTCACTAGGTTTAGCAAATCTATTAAGCAATATTTTTTTATTTTCATATTCTTTTTGTTCTTTACTTAAATCTTTATTCATCAATGTATCTACCCAACCAGGACAAATACAGTTAACTCTTATTTTAGGAGCATAATATTTAGCTAAATTATGTGTAAGAGAGATAATTCCTATTTTTGATGCATCATAATCTATACTTTCTATATAATAAGAGTCAATCGCATTAGTTGAAGATATATTTATAATACTACCTCCATCATTTATAAGATTTCCAAGATATTTAATAACACTAAAAGTACCCACTAAATTAGTATCAATAACTTTTTTAAATTCTTCTACTGTTTTTTCTTCAAATAAATTATCAATTGCTATTCCTGCGTTATTTACAAGAACGTCTATTTTTTTAGCCTTTTCTTTGACAAAATTTGCTAAAGATTTTACATCGTTTTCCAAACTTATATCACACTTTATGGAATAAATATTAACATTATAAGAAGATATAATATCTTTTTCTATTATTTTTGACATTTCTTTACTTTTATTATATGTAAATATAACATCATATCCATTTTTAGCAAATTTATAAACAGTTTCTTTACCTATTCCTGAAGATCCTCCCGTTATTAGGACAACCTTATTCATATAACTCACTTCCTTAACAGACCATATTATAACATTTTAATTAAAAAATGTCTATATTTACAACTTATGTGGTAAAATATATATGTAATAAATAAGGAGAGCATATGAAAAAAATAATTATACTTATTTTAGTTATCCTATTATGTGGATGTAATAATAAAAACACAACAATAATTAATTTAAATAAGAATTTAAATATCGAAGTTGGAGAAAGTATTTATTTATATGATTTAGTAAATATTAAAAATGGAAGTTTTATTACTAAAAATTATTTAATTGATACTTCTGAACTTGGAAATAAAAAAATAACTTTTAATTATGAAACAAACAACAATAAAAAAGAAAAGTATTCTTTTAAAGTTAATATTATAGATACAACACCTCCCGTTATTTTAAGTGATACAACTTATGAAATAGAAAAAGGAAAAAAATTTAATATTAATTCTAGACCTTTATGTGGAGATAATTATGATAGAAACATTAAATGTGAAATAATAGGAAATTACGACACTAATAAAATTGGTAGTTATCAATTAAAGTTTAGAGCAGTAGATACAAGTGAAAATAAAACAGAAAAAGATTTTACTTTAATTGTAAAAGATAAAATTAATTCATCAAGTTATAATCCAAGTCCTAAATATTTAAAAGATATTATTAAAAATTATAAAACTGATAAAAATGAAATAGGAATAGATGTTTCAACTTGGCAAGGAAATATCGATTTTAATAAAGTAAAAGAAGATGGGGTTAGTTTTGTAATGATAAGAATTGGATTCGGTCATAATAATAAAAATGAAAATGTTTTAGATAATAAATTTCTTCAAAATATTAAAAATGCTAAAAAAGCAGGTCTTAAAGTTGGGATTTATTTTTATAGTTATGCTGAAAACGAAAAACAGGCTAAAGATCAAGCAAACTGGATTATTAAAACTTTAAATAATGAAAAACTTGATTTACCTATTGCATTTGACTGGGAAGACTGGGGAGAATTTAATAATTATAATCTTAGTTTTATTGATTTAAATAATATGGCTAAAATTTTCTTTGATACATTAAATGAAAAAGGATATGAAACAATGCTTTATGGAAGTGCAACATATCTTAATCATATTTGGGATACAACAAATTATAAAATATGGTTAGCTCATTATACAACAAAAACAGATTATTCAAATAAATATGATATGTGGCAACTTACAAGTTCAGGTGTTGTAAACGGTATTGATGGTAATGTAGATATTAATATTTTATATAATTAGTTATTATTTTTTTAAAATACTTTTTATTTAGATATTTATATGATATAATTTTAAAGAATTAAGGATGTGATATAAATGGAAAAAATTTATGTTTTCGGACATAGAAAACCAGACACTGATAGTGTTGGAGGTGCAATTTCTTTAGCTTATTTAAAAAAACAACTTGGATATAATACTATTCCTGTTATATTAAGTAGCATTAATAGTGAAACGAAATATGCACTTGATTATTTTAATTTAGAAGAACCAATGTTTTTAAATGATGTTAAATTAAAAATTAAAGATTTAAATTATAGTAAAAACTTCTTTATTAATGAAAATAAATCATTACTTGAAGCATATAATCTTATGGTTAGTAAAAAATCAAGTAAAATACCTGTTGTAGGAGATTCTAATAATTTCATTGGAGTATTAGGTATGAAAGATATAGCTAAATATTTAATTAATTATACTAATACCTCACTTAATACAACTTATGATAATATTTTAAATACTATTGAAGGAGAAAAAAAAGCTTTATATGATAATGATATTGTTGGAAATGTCATTGTTGCTTCTTACAAAAGTACAACTTTTATTGACAATGTTAATCTTGATAACAGTAGTATTTTAATCGTTGGTGACCGTCACAGTATTATTGAATATGCTGTTAACAGTAGTATTAAACTTCTTATTATAAGTGGTGGTGTTGATATTAAAAAAGAGCATTTAAAAATAGCTAAGCAAAATAAAATAAATATTATAAAAACTAAACTTTCTGCAATCCAAACTGCCAGGATGATTGAACTTGCTAATAAAATTAACAGTACTGAAATTAATAAAAATATTTTATGTGTTAATGAGCTTGATAATGTTACTGATTTTATTGATATGGCTAATAGAACTAAATTTAGTTATTATCCTGTTGTTAATAAAAATAATAAATGTTTAGGTACAGTTACTTTAGCAGATACTTTTGAAAAGAAAAAGAAAAAAGTTATTTTAGTAGACCATAATTCATATACACAAAGTATCGAAGGTATTGAAGAAGCAAATATTTTAGAAATTGTAGATCATCATAATATTGGCTCAATTGGTACAAATTCTCCGATTAATTTTAGAAATATGCCTGTTGGAAGTTCAAATACAATAATTTATCAAATGTATAAAGAAAATAATATTAAAATACCAAAACAAATCGCGGGAATTATGGCTGCAGGTATTATTTCAGACACTCTTATTTTAAAAAGTCCTACAACTACTGAACTTGATAAAAAAGCTTTAATGGAATTATCTAAACTTGCTAAAATAAACTATAATAAATATGGAATTGACTTATTAAAAGCAGGAGCTAGTATTAAAGGTAAAACTAAAGAAGAATTATTATATCAAGATTTTAAAATATACCCAATTGGTAATAAAAAAATTGGAATCGGACAAATATCTACAACTGATCCATCAATATTCTTAAAAGATAAAGAAGAATATGAAACATTACTAACATCTATTGCTAAAAACAATGAATATGCAAGTCTTACATTCTTTGTAAATGATATTTTAAATGATGGAAGTTATATTTTCTTTAATACAGATTCTAAAGATGTATTATCAAATGCATTTAATCTAAAAAAATTAGAACAAGGAACATTTTTAAAGAAAATTGTTTCAAGAAAATTACAAATAGTTCCTGTAATTATGGAACAATATGAAAAATAGAAGATTAACTTCTATTTTTATTTTTCATTATTTTATAATTATTTATTATAACTACTATACCTGTTATTAAAACAAATAGATAAAAACTTACCCCTCTACTAAGAAGCATAGCTGAATTCAAATAGCTTTCAGGAAATAAAAACTGATATATTCCTAAAAATCCTGCTTCACTTGCTCCAACTGAACCTGGGATAGGAACAAATGATACACAAATAAATAGTATTGCTTGCATTGAAATAAATAACCATAAACTATTTTCACTAAATCCAAATGATTTATATATTAAATAAGGACCAATATAATTAATTAGAACTTGTAATATACATGTAATAACTGTATTTATTATAATTTTTTTATTCTTTTTAATATAATTACTACTTTCATGAAATATATCTATTTTTTCATTTATCTTTGTTTCTATTTTATCAATATTTTTTATATTAATCTTTTTTAATAATTTTATACAAAAATTAGATATTTTTTTAATAAAACTATTTTTAAAAATTAAAAGTGTATATATTAAAAATAACATAAAATTAATAATAAATCCTATTATAAATAAAAATACTATTATTGCATTTAATCCCTTTACATAACTAAAACTAAATATTAAAGAAACAAGAGCAATTAAAACAACACTAAATTGATAAGCAGAAAGTTGTACTAATAAGGCAAATGTAGAATGAGAAATATCAACATCATCTTTTGTCATATAGTATACTTGCATTGGTTGTCCTCCACTTGAACTTGGTGTAATTGCACTAAAAAAGTATCCTATCATTGTATATTTCAAATATGTTAAAGGTTTTTTATTATAACCAAAACTATTTAATATTCTTCCAACATTTACTGTTTCTAAAGAAATATATAAAAATGTAGCTATAAATGTTAAAACTATAAACACTAAATTAACATCTTTTAATGATTCTAATATATCTTTTATATTTACTTTTCTAAATATAATAAAATACATTATTAATATAAGTCCTAAAAACACAAAAAAATTATATATAAATGTTTTTCTTTTATTATCTTTCATCTTTTTTCTCCTATATAATCTTTATTATATCATTTTTACTTAATTTAGCATATATATTTTATTATATTATTTGGAAAGTAGACATTTAGAAGTTCTTCTATATACGTTTTTCCTTCTTCTTTTAAAGATGGTTTATATACATATTTTCCTTTTCCTCTTCCTGTTTGAATATTTTTATCATACAAATTAATTAAATTAGGAAACGCCTCTTTATTAATAACATTATTAACATAACTATATGTCATAAATATTACTTCAAAAAAAACTTCTTTTTTTACTTTTTCACTTAATTTATTTTTTAAAGTTATAATAAGTTCTTTATATAGTTTTTTATAATTATTTACCATAATAACTGGTGCGATTAAAATACCAACTTTATAATTATCATCACATAACTTATTAATTGCTTCAATTCTTTTATCTAAAGATGATGTTTTTAATTCAATACTATTTATTATTTCTTCTGGATTAACACTTACTCTAATTATAGTTCTTTTATTATGTTTTATTCCAATAATATCATCAATTTGATGAAACTTTGTTGGAAAAGTAAGATAACCTTTATTTATTTTTCCAAACTCTTCAATAGTCCATTTTAAATTATTAGTAATCATATTTTCATATACCAAATCACTATTACTCCCTATTTCATAAACCATTTCCTCTTTACTTTTGATACTATGTTTTATTATTTTTGTTAATAATTCTTCTTTGTTAACAAAAACTCTTAAATAAGAACATTTATTAAAATTACATACTAAATAACAATATAAGCACATTGCTCCACATCCACTTGATGTATATGGGACAAGATAATTTGAAACTTTATAATTTAAAACAAAATTTTGTGTTTTTCTTATTCCTATGATTAAATATGTTTTTAAAATAGGGAAATCTTTATTTTCTTTTTCTCTTAATTCTTTTATATTATTATGATTTTCAATAACTGTTTTAGGAACATTCTTATATTTTTCTAGTAAATATTTACCTAAATCATAATTTAATATATCTTTTTCATAATAAATATGACTTATATTCATAATAACACCTCATGTTTATTATTAACAAAAAGAAAAAAACTATATATTTATTTCATATAGTTTTTCTTCTATTATTGAATATAAATATGTTTTCACAGGTATATTTTTCTTACTTAAAATATACTCTTTATAAACATTAAGTTGTTTTAAATATTCTTCATCATTAATATTTTTAAGTTTATAATCAATAATTTTTATATGGTCTTCATATTCTAACATTAAATCACATATTCCATGATATATAATATTATCTTTTTCATAAATAAATTCATGTTCTTTATATACTTTAGCATCTTTTATATCTAAACTATTTAATAAATTATTAACAATTTCTTCTTTACTATTATTAAATGAACTTGTTTCTAAAAGATAATGCATTTTAGTACCATATTTCATATTATTTAATTCTTCTTTAGTTATTAATTTATTAATTGTTTTTGAAGCATGTTTTCTTTCTTCAACACTATTTAAAATATTATTTTCTTTAACTATTATTTTATCATTAGTTTTATTTATAAATTTATCATATGTTTTTTGTTTATTTAATTTATAATCTTTACTAATATATATATCCTCTAAATCAATAAACTTAATATATGAGTTTAAATTATATTTAATACTTTCTAAAATATCTTTAAATGATTTATATTTTAATCTAATATCATTATCAATTACTTTATTAATAAGTACATTTTCTTTTTCTTTAAAAGGACATACCATAATCATTTTTTCTTTACATCTAGTTAAAGCAACATAAAATAATCTTATTTTTTCACTTATTTCTTCTTCTGCATATTTTTCTTTAATTAAAAACTTAACAAAAGTTTCTTTTTCTTCATTTATATAATAAGGTGTTGTTATCCCATAATTTGAAAATAAAAATTTATCTTTAATATCACTTTTATTAAATTCTTTATAAAGACCTGAAAAATAACAAATATTAAACTCAAGACCTTTACTTTTATGAATATTCATTATTTTAACACTATTAGAAGTTGCTTTTCCTTCATTATATTTTATCTCTATTTTTTTATTTCTCGAATCTTTTAAATAATCACTGAAATCATAAACATTATATCCTATATTTTCTAAAGTACTAGCAAGATCAATTAAATTATCTATTCTTATTAAGATTTTATTAACATCAGTTAATGTAAGTATTCTTTCATATATTTTAAATTCTTTTATAATGTTATTTAATATCTTACTAGGAGAACTAATATCAATAGTTTTAGAAATTAAACTTGCTTTTTCATATAAATCCGTTTTATATATATTATTATTTTTAATATTTTTAAATATTTCTTTATCTATCTTGTTATAAACAAAACTTCTTTCAATGCTTGTATATAAATATATAAATTCTTTATCATATTCTTTATTTTTTATTTTAATTATAAATCTTATTATATTTTCTAAAGTAATAATATCATATTCATTATTAAGTTTAAAATCAGCATAAATTGATAAAGGAATACCCATACTTTCAAATATTTTTTTATAAGTTTCAAAAGCGTTTCCACGATCCATAATAATACATATATCACTATAAGTTATATTTTTTAGTATTTTGTTATCTTTATCAAATACTTGGTAATTATTTTCTATTTTATTTTTTATATCATTAGCTATGATAAATGCTTCAATTTCTTCTTTTGTATAAGAAGAATCTTCATTATAATTATATATTTCAAGATTATAATTAGCTTCTGTTTTTCCTTCTTCAATGTATGAAGTATTACCAAATACCATTCGGTGAGATTTTATATAATCTGCTCCCCCTAAAAAGTCATCCATTACATAATCAAAAAGTAAATTAATATTATCTAATACTTCACTCCTTGATCTAAAATTTTTAAGTAAATCTATTTTCATCCCGGATATATTATTACTATATAAATCATATTTGTTTTTAAATATTAAAGGATTAGCATTTCTAAAACGATATATTGACTGTTTTATATCTCCCACCATATAAACATTATTATTTTCTATTAAACTTATAAATTCTTCTTGTAAATCATTAGTGTCTTGATATTCATCTATCATTATTTCATTATAAAAATCTTTTAATTCATTTAATACATCTTCGTTATTTTTTACTACTTCAATAGCAAGTTTACTAATATCAACAAACTCATAAATATCTTTTGAAAATTTATAATTATGTATTCTTTCATCAAGTAAGTTTATAACTTTTATAATGGCAGTAACATATGGTTTTGTTAAATAAATACTTTCTTTTGCACTCTTTTCATCATCATAAATAATAAAATTAGCAAATGATTTTAGTTCTTTTGATAACTCTTCTTTAACTTTTTTACTATCTTCATCTAACTTTGTTGTTTTTGGTAGAGATATTGTTTTACATAAATTATATTCTTCATATGTTTTAGCATTAACTAAAGGATATAATGTGTTATAAACATTTTCATAAACATCACTTGGAGCATAATTACCAAATAAATCAAGTAAATATTTAATATTAGTTATTTTTTTATCAATTAAATTTTTATATTCTAAATATAAATTATTAATATTCTCTTGACTATAAAAATTATTAATATAATTATCTAAATATTCTTTTTTATCTATTTTTAAATCTAACTTTTTAGAAATATTTAAAATTGCCTCTTTAATATTTTTATCATCTTTTAAGCAAAAATCCCTTATTAGCTTTAAAAAATTATCATCTTTTTCTTCATATAGTTCTTCAAATATTTCATCAATAAATTTATCTTTAATATTAGAAATAATTGTATCATCTATTATTTTTATATCTTTACTTACATTAAGTAAATAATGATATTTTTTTACAATTGATAAACTATAACTATCAAAAGTAGTTATATATGATTCTTCAAGTAAACTTAATTGTTCCATTTTCTTCTCATTTATTAATTTTTTTCTAATTCTATCTTTCATTTCTTTTGCTGCTTCATTTGTAAAAGTTAATATTAAAAGTCTATTAATGGGAACATTATCATTTATTTTTCGTAAAACTCTTTCTGATAAAACTGCTGTTTTCCCACTTCCTGCACCTGCAGATACAATTATATTTTTACCTTCACTATTAATTGCTAAAAGTTGTTCTTCCGTCCATTTACTCATAATCTTCCCCCTTTAAAAAAGTTAAATCTTTTTTTATTTCTATATAATCATCATTAGTTTTAAAGCATAAATCATTAAAAGGACAATACTTACAAGAATTAAAATCATCGCTTATTTTAGGATTTATATCAAATTTAACATCTTCAATATTTTTAATTGATTTATCAATACTTTCATTAGTAAGTTCAATTATTTTTTTTATTTCATCATCACTTAATATTTTAGAATAAGAATAAAATTTTCCAGATTTTGTTACTTTTAAACTCTTAACTAAATTACTATTTTCATATGATTTATCAAACATACTTAAAATATGAACGTTACTATTTGAATAACCTTCAAGTTTTAAATCTTTATTGTCTTTATTTATTAATTTTTGCAAATAAAATCCTGCGAAAACAACATTTTTCAACTCTTCATTAACTAAATATAAATAAACAGGCAACTGAAGATTTATCCCATCTTTAATATATCCTAAGTCAATATCAGTGTTACCAGTTTTATAATCAATTAAAACTGCTATTTTTTTACCTTGTTCTTCTTTATATATAATTTTATCAACATAGCCTTTAAAAGTAATACTTAAATTTTTTCCTTTTTCTACTTTTATTTCCTTTTCAAATAAATAATTATCTAATGATATATTTTTCGTTTGTTTTCTTATTTCTTCTAAAGTAAATTTTAAATCATCAGTTAATTTATCTAAAAAAAACTTTTCTTTATTACTAAAACTTTTATCCTTTAAAAAATTTTTTATTTCTTTATCGACATCAATTTCATTTAATAATCCTATTTCTAAAATATGATGATATAAATTTCCTACGATTGTTAAAAACGTTTCTTCATAAGGATTTAAATTTAAAACATTAGCCATTAAAAACTTAAAAGCACATTCATTATAGTTAGATAAAGAAGAATAAGATAAAGTTTTTTTATTATTTATATAAGAATAAAAATCATTCTTGTCTATTCCTGTAAATTTATTATCATAACTATTATAAGTATTATCATTAAAATTACTATATAATAAATCAAGTTCTTTTGATTTTTTATTATATTTTATTAAATCATCTATATTTTCATTTAATTTAATCTTACTAGACAATAAAGAATATGTTATATGTTTCTCATCAAATATTTTAAAATTACATTCTAATTCTTCAAGTAAATTAGATTTAAAACAAACATTATTTTTATAATTAAGTTTATATGTTATTATTAAATTCTTAATTGATTTAATATTTTTTAAGGTAAAGATCTTTTCTAAAGTATTAATTTCTACTGTTTTTTTAAGATTAACTTCATCTTTTATATTATCTGTTATATAATCTTCATCTTTTTGTGTGTTTGGTATTTCTCCTTCATTAAAGTTCATTAAAAACACATAGTCTAAATCACTAACAATATCTTCTATATTTACTAGTTCTACATAGTTTTTATATAAAATTTCTTCAAGATATGTAGTTTTTAAATCATACTCAAGTAAGTCTTTAATTAAAGTATAATCTTCTTCCATAACATATTTATTACATATATTAATTATCTTATTTACAATATCTTTTTCTTCAAAACAATTAAGTAAAGAAATTGTAACATTTATATCTTTATTCAAATTATCTAAAAAATATTTACCTATTTTAGTAGAATAAAGACTAACTTTATTATTTAAAACTACTGGTATTTTATAAAGATTAAATATTCTTTCAATGTAAATGTTATAATCACTACTTACATTACATAATTTTATATTATTTATATCAATACCATTATCTAATAACTCACTTATTTTAAATGCTACAAATTCTACTTCATCTTGAATTTTATTAAATTCATAAACATCAGGTATAAAAGAGTTATATTCTTTCTTAATATTAACAACATCTGTTAATAACTTTAAATCATTTACTATTTTTTCTTCTAAATTATTAAAATAATCATAACCATAAATATATATTTTCTTATCTTTTATATATGTTTTAAAAACACCATCATAAATTAATAATTTATTTTCATCTAGTTCACGTTTTAACGACACTAATTTATTTAGTTTTTTACTTTTATAAGTTTTATCACTAACATAATAAATATTATCAATATACATCTTAGCTATATCATATTTATAATTATATTTAACCATTACATACTTAATCGTATTATAATCATAACTAAAATATAAATGTTCTTTTATTTCATTAAAATCCATAAACCTTATATTAAAAAATTCATTCTCTTTTTCTAACTTTTTTAATAAATACTCTTTAACACTTGGCTTACAAATAATTATATTATTATCATCTTTATTTAAAAAATCCATACATTACCTCCTTATTAAGGATACTTTTTAACTACATTCTTAATATATCATATTTATTTTATTAAATCAAGCAATAAAAGTACATTTGTTCGATAATTATTTTATAATAAAATGATTTATCACTTTTTCTAAATCATCTTTTTGTTTCGATAAAATTGATATAAAGCAAAAGGAAGAGATAAACTCTTCCTTTTGAAAAACTTCTACCAAGTGTATAAATACACCTGCAACAATCTAAAGTACTTTAATTATACCATTTTAAACGGTTAAGTCAACACTTTTTCACGATTTTCTTTAGACTTATTATAAATAGTTTTTTGTTTTCTAATAGTTATATTTGCTTCTTTTGTTTCTTCAAAAGCATAATATTTCTTTATTATTTTTAATATAGCGTCATTATCTTTTTTAGTAATTGTTGCTATTTTATTATTTATATAATATGGTTCTCTAATTCTATTAGAACTAATATTAATTAAATTTTCTAATCTAGCAGTTCCTAATTTTTTATCTATTAAATCATAATGAAAATAATAATTATCATCTTTATGTTTTGAAGTAAGTGGTATAGCAGTCCACATTTTTTTATTTGATGCACTTCGCCACAATATTGCAGGTCTTAACTTTCTTAATTCGCTACCAATATTATATCCTAAATCTACCCAATATATTGCTCCAACTTTTAAACTAGTAGTATCATTAGTATTTTTATTTATAAGTTCTAATTTATCTTTACACCACTTATTATATGATATGCCATTTGGATCATTATTTGTATTATCTTTGACATAGCTTAAAAAACTTATTTTGGATTTTAATAAAATATCATCAAATTCTTTATTAGTTATTTTAATCTGTTTACCTTTAATATAAACACACCTTTTAATATTAGAACGATTATAATCCATTATTTCATCTAACACAACGTATTTGTTAATAGATTTTAAATAAATACTATTTTCTTTAGGTTTATTATAAACAGGTACTCCAACAT
>HF999772.1 GCA_000434175.1 Mycoplasma sp. CAG:611 | reverse complement strand
GGTGGTTCGAGTCCATATGCCTCTTCTCACTTTGTAATTTCAAATGAATAATAAAAAGACTTGCTAGTTTTTTTAACTTTTTTATTATACTTATTCTATTCAATATATTTAATATTTCATAATATATACTAGAGGTGGTTATTATTATAGAGTTTATATTAAAGTATTGGATAGAGGTTTTATTTGGATTAATATTTTCATTTTTAACATATTTTGTAAAAACTATAAAAAATTATAAAAAAACACTTGATGCCACTAATAAGGGTGTTATTGTTATGTTAAAGTCTAATATAATACAACAATATAATTTATTAATTGAAAAAAAAGAAATAAGTATATATGAAAAACAAAATATTATAGATATGTATGAAGTATATAAGAAACTTGAATGTTGTGATATTATTGAAGATTTAATAAAGAAACTAGATAACATACCTATAAAATAAGGAGGTTTATGGAAGGATTTATCCCAGATAAGTTATTAGATCTTTTATCTATAAGTGCAGTGTTTTCAGTTATTTTAATGGCTTTGATTCAAAAAATAAAGTTAACAACAATTGTTAAAAAAACTTGGCAAATATGGATAATTAATATAATATTATCTTTAACATTTGGTATTTTGTTTGCTAAGACATTTTACAATTTAGATACAATAAGTGGAATTTGGGTGGCTATTTTTAGTTTTATTGGAGCTCCTACGATATATGATTTATTAAAAAAACAAAATATAATTAATTATACACCAAAGTCATTGGATAATAATGTTATTATAAGTAAAGACAACGAAATAAAAAGGTTATAGGCCTTTTTATTATGCAATTATAAAAAAATATTGGAAATATTATTTTTTTTTGATATAATAGAAATATAATAAAGAAAGGTGAGGATAAGTAATGAAAGAAGATAAACAAAAATTAGTTTTTATATCTATTTTAGTATTAGTAGTGTTAGTAGGAGTAGTATTATTTTTATTTAATAATAAAAAGGGTACAGGTACAATTAACAGTGTAAGTGATATTAAAAGTATGATTAAAACTATTTATAAGCAAGTAGATTTACCAGAACTTGCTACATCTGTAATTGATGTTAAAAATGAAGATGAAGTAACTGCTTATACAGGATTACAGTCTAATAAAGATGTTGAAGCATTAGTTATTTCTAATCCAACTATGACATCACAAGCTTATTTATTGTCAGTTGTTAAAGTTAAAGATGGTGCTAATGTAGAAAAAATGAAACAAGAAATGTTAGATAATATTGATATGGATATGTGGATTTGTGTTAGTGCTGATAAGTTATATATAACAAATAGTGGAAATGTTATTTTCCTAGTTATGACAAATGAAGAATGGGCTACATCTGTATATAATAATTTTAAAAAATATGTTAATAATAATATAGGTAAGGAACTTACTAAAAGCAATAATATAGAATTACCAGATGAATTATTAGCTAATTAAAAAATAAAACACCATTTATTTGGTGCTTTATTTATAAGGAGGAAATTATGTTATTTACAAGTATAAGTTTTTTATATTATTTTTTACCCACGATAATAATATTATATTTTATAACACCTAAAAAATATAGAAATTATATTTTACTTATATTTTCTATTATTTTTTATATGTATGGTGAACCTAAATATGTTATTTTAATGTTAGTAGAAATTCTTGTAGCGTATTTTGGTGCTTTATTAATAGATAAATATAAAAGTAAAGAGATTTTTTTAATAACCATAATTATACATATCGGACTTCTTTGTGTATTTAAATATACAGATCTTTTTATTGGTACGATTAATTCAATATTTAAAACCAATATTAGTTTTTTGAATATTGCACTTCCTATAGGAATATCTTTTTATACTTTTCAAATACTTAGTTATGTAATAGATGTTTATCGAGGAAAAGTAAAAGTCCAAAAAAATATTTTAAAATTAGCAACTTATGTGTCTTTATTCCCTCAGTTAATCGCAGGTCCTATTGTTAGATATGAAACAATTTGTGATGAATTAGATAATAGAGATGAAACAATTGAAAAGTTTTCTTTAGGAGTAAGAAGGTTTATAATTGGACTAGCTAAAAAAGTACTTATAGCTAATATGCTTGGAGAATTGTGTACCAAGTTTAGTTTAGTTGATGAAAGAAGTGTTTTATTTTATTGGATTTTTGCAATAAGTTATATGTTACAAGTTTATTTTGATTTTTCTGCTTATAGTGATATGGCTATTGGTCTTGGAAAAATGTTTGGTTTTACTTTTTTAGAAAACTTTAACTATCCATTTATTTCTAAAAGTATAACAGAATTTTGGCGTAGATGGCATATATCTTTAAGTTCATGGTTTAAAGATTATGTATATATTCCTCTTGGAGGAAGTAGAAAAGGAACACTTAAATTAGTTAGAAATGTTTTAATTGTCTGGTTTCTTACAGGAATATGGCATGGTGCAGCATATAATTTTATTTTATGGGGATTATTTATCGGAGTTTTTCTTGTAATAGAAAAATTATGGTTAAGTAAATATATTTCTAAATTACCTAAATTTCTAAGAAATATTTATGTTTTATTTATTATTATGATTAGTTTTATAATGTTTAACGCCGGAAGTATAAATGAAGCATTTTTCAATATAAAAGGTTTATTTGGATTAAATAAAGAGGTATTTATAAATAATTATACAATTTATTATTTAAAAAGTTATTTAATAGTTTTAATTATAGCAATTTTCGGAGCAACTCCTTTATTTAAAAATATAATAGAAAAATTAAAGAAAAGTAAATGTTTAAATAAAATTATAAGTATTTTAGAACCAATATTTTTAGTAATATTACTTCTTCTTGTAACAGCATATTTAATAGATAGTTCTTATAATCCATTTTTATATTTTAGATTTTAAAGGAGGACTTTTATGAACGATAAATTAAAAAATATTATTGTGAGTATTTTATTTTTAGGATTAATTATAGGTATTATGTTTATTAATATATTTACTAAAGATAACGAAATATCCATAAGTGAAAGAAGAAAACTAGAACAATTTCCTAAATTAACATTAACTACTTTATTAGATAAATCATTTTTTGAAAAATTTGATAAATATACAACAGATCAATTTATAAAAAGAGATGAGTTTAGATTATTAAAAGCTAAAATTGAACTTAAAACAAAAGCTAATTATAATAATTTATATTTATATAACGATTATATTGTATCTAATATATATCCTTTAAATGAAAAGTCTATTGTTAGAGTAACTAATAAAATTAATTATATAAAAACTAATTATTTAGATGAAACAAATAATATATATTATTCAATAATACCAGATAAGAATTATTTTATAAATAAAAATAATTTAAAACTTGATTATGATAAATTACAACAAATTATGAAAGATAGATTATCTTCGTTAAATTATATAAATATATTCCCTTTGTTAACTTTAGAAGATTATTATAAAACAGATACACATTGGAAACAGGAGTCTTTAGAAAAAATAGCAAATTATTTTGCTGAAAATATGGATTTTAGCATTTCTAGTTATGATGTAAAAACACTTGATATGTTTAAAGGAGTTTATTATTATCAATTACCAGTTAAAACAGGAGAAGATTATATAAAAATATTAACAAATGACGTTATTAATAATAGTTATATCTATAATTATGAAACATCTAAAAAAGAAAGTGTTTATAATTTAAATAAGTTATCATCTTTAGATAAGTATGATGTTTATTTATCTGGTGCAGTATCTTTAATTGATATTGTAAATGAAAATAGTACATCTTCTAAAGAATTAATTGTGTTTAGAGATTCTTATGGAAGTAGTTTAATACCATTATTTATTAATGGTTATAAGAAAATAACTGTTGTAGATACAAGATATATTTCACCAAAAATATTAAAAAATTATATAGATTTTAAAGATAAAGATGTCTTATTTATATATGGTGTTATATTATTAAATAATAGTGT
Source organism: Mycoplasma sp. CAG:611 (assembly GCA_000434175.1). GTDB lineage: Bacteria > Bacillota_I > Bacilli_A > RF39 > UBA660 > CAG-611. The sequence goes on along the minus strand of HF999772.1, from coordinate 29,105 downwards.
GTCAATGAAATAGAAAAATTTAAAAAGTATATTAAATATGTTTTGAAAGTAGTGTGATTATTTTGATTATAAAAAGTAAAGAGTTAAAAGAAAAAACTAGAGAATTAGTAGAAATTTTACTTAGTGGTAATACGCAAAAACTTACTAAAGTTCATTTTTTTCTTTTTCTATAGCGAAATTTGTTTTAATAAAGGAAAAAATTTTAATAAAAACTGGTCAACGGAAATTTTATTTTGGTAAAAAACAAAAAGCAAAATATATGCCGATGATTATGAAGTTTAAAGAAGAAATAATAAAAAATGCAAGTTATGTAGTTAATAATATTGAAATAGAATCAGAAGAAAAACTAACACCTGAAGAAAAAGAAGCATTATGGTTTTTTAATAAAGTTAGAGATTCTTTAGTACATAACAAATATAATATTGACCTTGATAGTAATACTATTAATATTGATAATGTTAATGATACATATAGTTTAAAATGTTCTATTCCGATAGAGTTGTTTAATTCTATTACTTTCTATATAGAAAAATCAATAAATTCTAATGATGATTTTTCTGATTATAAAGATTATTTAAATTCTTATGATAATTATATGAATGAAATGGCATCTTTATATAATTTTGATAAAGTATATGATAATAAAATATATAATGATAAAATATATAATAATAAGATAGATGATAAAATATATGATGATAAAAATATATATAATATATTATATGTTAAAAATGGAAAAGAAATATTAGAAGAGCTACAAAATAATGAATTAAATATTTTGTTTAATAAATTATTAAATAGTCCAAAAGTAAGTAATGAAAAATTATCTGATATAGTGGGATTATTAAAAGACATACAACAAAAAAGTAAAAATAGTCCAAAAACAGAAATTGAAATTGATGAAATAGATAAAATGACATCAGAACTTATAAAAGAAATTTCTCGTATTTTAGGAGTAAGAAATAATGATGCTGCGATAGGATTATATAATTATATGTGTATAACTTTATCAGAAATTGAAGATAGACAAGATGATTATGCATATATGGGTTTAAATCCTAATCCTAGGTTTATGCAATTTTTAAATGGCAGAGATATAAATTATAATTCTAAGATTAGTAAGATAAAAAAAGTGTGTTGTAGTTTTAATGAAAAAGTTGAACCATTAATAAAGTCATATAAAGAACATCCAAATAATGCTTTTAAAAGAAGTTTAGCAACAACTTTTACTAAATTTTATAGTGAAATAATAAGTTTATTAAGACAAAAAAATGAAATTATTGTATCTTCTTTTAGAAACTCTGTTGAACATGCTAATTATTCTTTGATTGAAAATAATTCAGTTTTTCTATATGATATGACTAATCCAAATGATTTACAAAGTATTAAATTTGCCTATGAAAATTCGGTAAGAAATGTATTTTCATTAATGACAAAAATAGATGATAATAATAGAAATAATTATACATTTATTAAATTTGCGTTTGATTTATCTAGTATAGTACAAGATAAAGGAGAAGAATATAAGATATTAAACAATTTAATGGAATTATCAAAAATAATTTTAGGAACAGGTATTAATATTGATGATAATGTTGAAGAAATTTATAATAAACTTATATCAAAAATTTAAAAACAACTTTTAAGGTTGTTTTTTCGTTATATATATAATTATTAAATAAAGTATATTTTCATATAATAAATCAGGAGGGAAGGTTATGCTTTCAAGTATACCAACTAGTGATTTAAAAAAAATGATAGGCCGTATTAATATAATAGATATAAGGGATAATTATTTATATAAATTAGGATCTATACCAACTTCTAAAAATATTCCTATGAATTTTTTACTTATTAATCCTGATGATTATTTAAAACAAGATGAAACTTATTATATTTATTGTAGTAAAGGTTTTCAAAGTGCAAGTGTTTGTAAAAGTCTTGCAAATAAAGGGTATAAAGTTGTTAATTGTTTAGGAGGATATAACGAATATCTTAATAAATATTAAAGGTCAAGAAGAGTCTTGACCTTTAATTATTATTTATTAAATTAATTAAATCTTGTGTAAAATCATCATCTTTATTTTCTTTTTCATTATCTTGATTAATAAAGTCATCTAAATTAAAGTCATTATTATTGTTTTTTTCATTTTCAAGTGTTTCATTATTAATGACTTCAGGTTTTTTAATAACTTCTTCATTTTGTTCTTCTAAAGGTATTCTATCTATTTTAGTAATTTTTTGTTCTATAGGTTGTTCTTCTTCAAGTTTTTTAACTTTAACTTCACTATAGATATCATCATCTTCATCAACTATTCTAAATATTTCTTCAATTGTTGTGATTCCATCAAGTACTTTCATCATTCCATCTTGGAAAATAGTTAAAGTACCTTGTTTATAAATCATTCTATGTAAATCTTCACGAGGTTTTCCCTCATTTATTGCATTTCTTATTTCTTCAGTAATATATAAAACTTCTTGAATAGCTATTCTTCCTTTATAACCTTTATGACATTTATCACATCCAACAGCTTTATATGTTTCATTAACTTCAATACCTAAAGATTTTTTAAATATTTGCTTTTCCCAGTCTGTTGTAGGAACAAGTTTTTTACAATGAGGACAAAGTCTTTTAGCCAAACTTTGAGATACAATTCCTTTTAATGAAGAAGAAAGCAAATATCTTTCAACATCCATATCTAAAAGTCTTTCTATTGTATTTAAAGAGTTATTTGTATGAAGTGTTGATAAAACTAAGTGTCCTGTAATTGATGCTCTTATTGCTATTTTAGCAGTTTCACTATCTCTTATTTCTCCGATTAATATAATATTTGGGTCTTGTCTTAAGATAGATCTTAAAACATTGGCAAAAGTTAAACCGATGTCACTATTAACTTGAATTTGATTAACACCTTCAATGTTCATTTCAACTGGGTCTTCAACAGTTATTATATTTGTTTCTTCACGATTAAGTTTTTGAAGCATTGAATAAACAGTCGTAGATTTACCACTACCAGTAGCACCTGTTATTAATACAATTCCATTGGGATTAGCTATCATTTTTAATATATGTTCATAATTTGTTTTAGAAAATCCTAATTTTTCAAGCCCTTCAAAACTCATTGTATAATCAAGAATTCTTATAACAACTTTTTCTCCTAAATTAGTAGGTAAACAAGAAACACGAAGGTCTAAATCTTTCCCATTAATATTACTTTTTATCGCACCATCTTGTGGTAGCCTTGATTCAGTTATATTCATTCCTGAAAGTAATTTTACTCTAGTTACTAAATTTCTTTTATATTTGTTATCTACAATTGAATAATCTTGTAAATCACCATCGACACGAACTCTAATTTTTAAAAATTTTTCATGTGGATCAAAGTGAATATCACTGGCATTTTTATTAACAGCATCAATAATAATGTCATTTACAATATTTACAATCGGAGTACTTGTAAAATCAAATTCTCTCATAATATCTTCCTCTTTTATTCTTTTTATTTACTTTTACTATAAAAATATTATATAATAATATTGTAATATAATCAAGTGACTGAGGAGAAGTTTTTTATGAAAAAAAATAATAAGGGTTTTATGTTAACTGAATTAATGGTTGTAAGTGTAGCAATACTTGTTTTATTTATCGCGGTGTATTCAAATTTTTATCCAAGCGTGGGAGAATATGAAAATAGACTTTATTATAATAATATCGATACAGAATATGCATTATTTTATACAAGAGTAATGTATCTAAAGTATTTAAAAGAAAATACGGCAACGAAAAATAATTTATTTACAAATGTTTTAAATAATAACTATGTTACTTTAATTGAAAATGGTAGTTGTAATAATTATAATTTTAGTAATGAATTTTTAAATAAATGTAACATTAATGCTAAAAAGTTTAATATAAAAACGCTTATTTTAACATCATATAATCCTGAAAAAATAAAAAAGTCAGTTTTTACAGATGGAAAATTAGCTAAATATATTAGTTATATTCCAAATTATAACAGTAATGATGAACTTTATAGATTAATTATTAAAACAGATTATGGCTATGCTAACAGTAATTTTTATTCAAAAAAATGTAATAAATATATTTATGGTAATTGGAATTACACTTTTAAACCCTGTAATGTAGAAGAGGGTGTGTGTGAAAAAGTTAATCAATTATATATAAATATAGGTCCTTGGACTAGTGAGAAAGTATGTGAAGTAAATGATGATAATGTAAATCTTTGTGAAACAGCAACTGTCTTGTATCGTACAAAACTAAATGATACATGGAGCGAATATACAGATATACCTTGTGATGTTAGTGATACTTGTGAACAAGTAACGGGTACTTTTTATAGAAAAAATAGTTTTACGAGCAATCCTGAAACTGTTTGCATGTCAACAAATGACAATAAATGTGAAGGTAGAAGTGATGGATATAAATATAGAACAAAAACAGAAAATACTAAAGATACAACAAACTTTTCTGTAGACTGTGAGGCGTAATATGAAAAAGTTAAACAATAAAGGAATTACTATTGTAGAGTTAATCATATCTTTTACACTTCTTATGATAATAGCTATGGGAATGTTAAAAGTTGTTAATGAAATAAGATCTTTTGCTAATCAAAAATTAGAAGAAAAGAAAGTGATAGAATTTAAAAATGATTTATATAAAGATTTTCATAAAACAATGCTAACAAAAGGATATAAAAGTATGACTGATTGTAGTACATCATCAAGTATATGTAAAGAAATAATTTTTAAAGATAATACTAAAACAATATTTAAAATAGATTTATTAGCTAAAGAAATAGAGTTTAATGATTATAAATATGTTTTACCATATAATATGGAAGTTAATTTTTTAAATAATTATGATAATGAATGTAATAATTCATGCGTTAGCATAACAGAAGAAGATAATTATTTAATCATAGATGTTCCATATTTTAAAACAGTTATTTTAGATGAAATGTTAAATGATGATACTTTTAAAGAAGAATTTTATAATAATATTTCAAAATATAATTTAGGATTTAAAATAATTTATCCTTATAATTTATAAAGAAACAAACAGATAAAGACACTTAATGAGGCATGAATAAGTCTTGATATTAAAAATATATAATAATTTATTTTATAATTATCTAACATGCTAAATATTTGAGCATGAACGCTTAATCCTCCGAAAGATATAAAAAATGTTGATAATAAAAGTTTAGTTTTTTCAGTTATATTAAGACTTGTTATACTTTTAAGACCTGTAGTCATTTCTAATAAACCTGATAAAATACTTGAAGGAAAAGGACTTAAATTTAATTTTAATGTAATAATTTTAGTTATAATTAAAAAACAAGTCATAATACCAAATATATTAATTAAAATATTTAAAGATTTTTTAATACCATTTAATAATTCTTTAAATATTTTTGTATTATTTATATCATAGTAAAAATTTTTAATCGAAGTTTTCAATGAACTAGTTAAAGTATTATTATTAGTTTTATATATATTTCTAAAAAGTAATCCTGTTAAAATATTACCTATAATATGGGATATTAATATATAAAAGCCAAAAACTTTATTATTTAAAAATATAACACCTACAGTATTTATAATAAATAAAGGATTAGAAAAGAAAGTAAAAGTTAATATTTTTGAAGCATCATAAATATTAATTAAGTTTTTATCTAATAATTCTTTAACATAAATTGAAGAACTAGGAAATCCACTTATCATACTCATAAAAAAAACAAAACTTCCTTCACCTTTAACTTTAAATAGTTTATAAAAGATATCTTTAAAAATATTACCTAAAAATTTAGGCGTTTTAATAGCTAAAAGAAGATTAGAAATAACAAACATAGGAAATAAACTAGGAAAGACATTTTTAATAAAAAGATTAATACTAAAATTTATTACTTCGTTAATTTCTTTAGAATAAGAAAAAATATTAAAAGTAATAATTAGTAAAAAACTGACAATAAGAAAGCAAAATATCTTTTTTTTCATAAAATTCCTTCTTTCCTGTTATAATTATATTAAGGAGAAAAAATATGATACAAAAAATAATAAAAAATATTAAAGGTTTTTTTAAAAATCCTAAGGAAGTAATATCTTTTTTCTTACCAATAGTAATTATGCTTATTTTATTAATACCAGTTGATTATACAGTTACTTTTCCAACTGGAGGTACAATTAATATAGATAATAAAATAAGTGTTTTAAATGAAAAGAAAAAAAATGGTAGTTTTAACAGTGCTTATGTAAAACAAGCTAAAGGAAATATTTTAACATTTACATTAGGAAAATTAATCAAAGGAATTGATTTAGAAAAAAATGAAAAAATAATATATGATAATGAAACAATAGAAGATTATAATTTTAGAAATAAATTATATTTTAAAGAATCGATAAGTTCTTCTGTTAAATTAGCATATCAAAAAGCCAATAAACCTATTAATGTTGTTGGTTCTAATATGTATGTAATTTATATTGATGAACATAGTAATAGTGATCTAAAAGTTCAAGATGAAATATTGAAGATAAATGATGTTAGAGTAAATAATTTAAATGATATTAAAAATATTTTATTAAATTATAAAGAAAATGATGTTATAAATGTAACTGTAAAAAGAAATAATAAAGAAATAGATGTTAAAAGTAAGCTTATAAAGTTAAATGATGAAGTTAAAATGGGAGTATCTATTATTACTATATATGATTATGATGTTAGTAAAGATGTTAATTTAAAATTTGGAAATAAGGAAAGTGGACCAAGTGGGGGACTTATGTTTACTTTAAGTATTTATAATAAATTAGTGGATGAAGATATAACAAAAAATAGAAAAGTAGTAGGAACAGGTACAATAGATTTAAATGGTAATGTTGGTGAAATTGGTGGTGTTAAATATAAATTAAAAGGTGCTGTTAAGTCTAAAGCAGATATTTTTATTTGTCCTTATGAAAATTATGATGAAGCAATAAATTTAAAAAATAAATATAACTATGATATTGAAATAATTAAAGTGTCTACTTTTGATGAAGCAATAGAAAAATTAAAATAAAAAACATTTGACAAAGTATAAATATAAGATTAAAATTATAAATGTAAATAAAAATTTACCTTATTAAGAGTGATGGAGGGACAGGCCCTAAGAAATCCGGCAACCTATTAAATTAGGTGCTAATTCCTGCGATTTATAATCGAAAAATAAGGATAATCAAGTACATAGATTATTCTATGTACTTTTCTTTTTAAGGTAAAAAGGAGGGATATTATGAAAAAATTATTTACATCAGAATCAGTAACACCAGGACATCCAGATAAGTTATGTGATAAAATAGCAGATACTATTTTGGATGAGTATTTAAAACAAGATAGTACTTCACGAGTAGCAGTTGAAGTATGTGCCCATAAAAATGGTGTAGTAGTTATGGGAGAAGTAACAAGTAAAGCTAACATTGATATTAAAAAAATTGTTAAAGATACCATTATTGATGTTGGGTATGATAATGATAATTTAGGGTTTAATGGTAATAATGTTAAAATCAGTGTTAACATTAATACTCAATCAAGTGATATTGCTATGGGAGTAAATACATCAAGTGATTCTAAGCTTCTTGGAGCAGGGGATCAAGGAATGATGTTTGGTTATGCTACAGATGAAACAGAAAACTTTATGCCATATTCTATATATTTAGCAAATAAATTGTCAGAAAAGTTATATAATGCTTTTAAAACTAAAGAAATACCATATTTAAGACCAGATGGTAAAACACAAGTTACAATGTGTTATATTAATAATATACCAAAATATATAGATACAATAGTTATCTCAGCACAACATGATGAAATAGATTTAAATATTTTAAAGAAAGATATTAAAGAAAAGATAATAGATAAAACTATTCCAAAACAAATGATAAATGAAAATACTAAAATATATATTAATCCAACAGGTAGATTTGTTCTTGGTGGTCCTATCGCTGATAGTGGTTTAACAGGAAGAAAAATAATTGTTGATACTTATGGAGGAGTTTGTGGTCATGGTGGAGGAGCTTTTTCTGGTAAAGATTATACCAAAGTTGATAGAAGTGCTTCTTATTATGCAAGATATGTCTGTAAAAATATTGTAGCATCTAAAATATGTTCTAAAATGGAACTTCAAGTATCTTATGCAATAGGAATGTCAAAACCCGTTTCAATATACATAAATACTTATAACACTAATAAAATACCTGAAGATAAAATATTAGAAATAATAAATAAAGTATTTAATTTTGAACCAAATAATATTATAAAAGAATTAGATTTAACAAAACCAATATATCATTTAACAACTTGTTTCGGACATTTTGGAAAGAATAATTTACCATGGGAAAAATTAGATAAAGTAGAAATAATAAAATCTTTACTAAATTAATCTAACTAATGTTAGATTTTTTCTTTAAATTTTATGTATAATCATATATAATATATATAGAAAGAAGATGATTTGTATGGATTTTACAACACTTGAAGATTTAAAATTAAGAATAGAACCTGCTTTAAAAAATAGGGTTAATTATTTTAAAAAATTAGGTATAAATGATATAACTGAAGAAGATATATTTTCATATTTTTTTAATTCTTGGAAAAATAAAAAGGATTTATCTTTAAGTGAAATAGTAAATGACATATTAAATTGTAATTATTTAAATATAAGATATTATAAAGAAAGGGTTAATTATGAAAAAAGAGGATATTAGTTATGAAATATTAAGAAGTAATTTATCATATTTAGATGAAGAAGATATAAAACTAATTGATAAAGCATATAATTTTGCAAATGAAAAACACGAAGGACAAAGAAGAAGAACTGGTGAACCATACATAATTCATCCTTTAAATGTTGCTTATATTTTAACAACAATAAAAGCCGATAAAGAAACTATATGTGCTGGTCTTTTACATGATACTTTAGAAGATACAGAAACAAGCATTAGTGAAATGGAAAAAGAGTTTGGTAAAGAAATAACTAAACTTGTGGATGGTGTTACTAAAATTAATAATATAAATATTTCTACAGAAAATGAATATTTAACAAGTTATTATAAAAAAATAATCGTAGGAATGAGTGAGGATGTAAGAGTTATTATTGTAAAACTTGCTGATAGACTTCATAATATGAGAACACTTTATGCATTACCTGTTGAAAAACAAAAGAAAAAAGCTAAAGAAACATTAGAAATATTAGCTCCGATAGCACATAGACTTGGAATGCATAAAATTAAAAGTGAATTAGAAGATTTATCTTTAAAGTATTTAAAACCTGAAATATTTTTTGATATTGCAGAAAAACTTAATACAACTAAGGTAGAAAGAGATTCTTATGTTAATAATATGATGGAAGAAGTAAGTAATTTACTTAAGCAAAATAAAATAAAACACGAAATAAAAGGACGCTCAAAAAGTATTTATAGTATTTATAAAAAACTTGATAAAGGAAGAAGTTTTAATGATATATATGATCTTCTTGCTATTAGAATTTTAGTTGAAAAAGAACAAGAATGTTATTTAGCTTTAGGGCTTATTCATTCAAAATATAAACCTATTCCTAAAAGATTTAAAGATTATATTGCTATGCCTAAAACTAATCTTTATCAAACACTTCATACAACTGTAATTGGTCCTGATGGAAATCTTTTTGAAATTCAAATAAGAACCTATGATATGGATAAAATAGCAGAAAATGGAATTGCTTCTCATTGGGCTTATAAAGAAGGAAAAAATGCTTCAGTTGAAATGCAAAACATAACAGAACAAAAGTTACAATTTTATAAATCTATTATTGAACTTAATGAAGAAAAATTAAGCAATGAAGACTTTGTTAATACAGTAACAAATGAAGTTTTAAATAATAGTATTTATGTATATACACCAAAAGGAGATGTTTTTGAACTTCCTAAAGGATCAACTCCAATTGATTTTGCTTATCGCATTCATAGTGAAGTAGGGGATAAAACAGTCGGGGCTATTGTAAATAATAATATGGTTCCTTTGTCATATGAACTTAAAAATACTGATGTTATTAGAATAATAACTAATAAAGCAAGTCAAGGTCCTTCAAGAGAATGGTTAAATATTGCAAAGACAACTCAAGCTAAAAATAAAATAAAAGCTTTCTTTAATAAAACAAGTAAAGATGATTATATAACAAGTGGTAAAGATTTATTAGAAAAAGAATTAAGAAGAGAAAAAATAGCTATAACTGATTTTATGAAACAAGAAAGTTTAAATGAAGTCTTAAAAGAATTAAAATTAGATAGTCTTGAAGATTTATATCTTAATATAGGTAATGGTAAATACAGTGCTAAAAGTGTTGTAAAAAAACAAGATGAAGAAAAAGAAGAAGAAAAGCCAAAGAAAACAATTAATAAAATCTTTGATAATGATATAATTGTTGGTGATACAAATAATATAAAAACACATATTGCTAGTTGTTGTTACCCTGTACCAGGTGATGAAATAATTGGATTTATTACTAAAACTAATGGTATTAGTATTCATCGTAAAAACTGTTCTAATGTTGAAACTTTAGATGAAAAAATAATTGATGCAAGATTTAATAAGGTTACAAAAAATAAATATTATACTGAACTTCTTGTATATACTTCATCAAGCGAAAATATTTTATTTGACATAATGCAAGCTGTTAATAATATAAATATTCAAGTTGAAAGTATGAATATTATTAGTAAATCTTCTTATTATGTTTATTTAGTAACATTATTTGTTAATAATACAACAGAAATAGATAAATGTATAAAAGAAATAAATAAAGTAAAACACGTAACAGAAACTATTAGAAAGGTAGATTAATAATGAAAGTAGTAGTACAAAAAGTATTAAATGCAAGTGTTGTTGTAAATAAAGAAGAAGTAGGTAAGATTAATTCAGGATTATTAATTTTTGTGGGATTTACACATAATGATAATATTTCTAACATAAAATATATTGTTAATAAAATAGTAAATTTAAGAATATTTGAAGATAATAACAATGTAATGAATTTAAGTGCTAAAGAGCTTAATAAAGAATTACTTGTGGTATCACAGTTTACTTTATATGCTGATACTTCTAAAGGAAATAGACCTAGTTATATAAATTCACTTAAACATGAAGAAGCAAGTGTTTTATATGATTTATTTGTTGAAGAATTAAAAAAATCTAATTTAAAAGTTGAAACAGGTATTTTTAGAAGTGATATGAAAGTAAATTTAATAAATGATGGACCAACTACTATTATAATAGAAAAATAGTTATGAAAGGATGATGGTAATCTTGAGCAAACTTAATTTTAAATTAATTAATTTTGCTTTAATTACTATTATTCTTTTTTTCTTTTCAAAATCATTTTTCTTTATAAAAGATATTTTTATTATATTAAAAACTATAACTTTACCAATAATAATATCTTTTATTATTTCATATGTAATAAATACTTTTTCTAAATTTATAAAAATAAATAAAAATATATCAAGAGTATTTATAATTGTATTAATATTTTTAATAATAAGTATTATTTTTTATTTTTCTATTCCGATACTTTTAAATCAAATAATAAGTTTATCTTATGAAATAGAATATTTTTTTAATAATACTAATATAGATTTAAGTTATATAAAAGATATCTTAATAAAAGAAACAGATAAAATAATAAATAAATTTATATCATTTGATATATTATCTAAATCAGTAACTACAATTACTAATATAATTGTTGTATTTATATTAAGTATTTTTTTTACCTTTAAAATGGATTATATAAAAGAAAGAATAAGACTATTTTTATTATCTTTAAATAATAAAAAACTATATAATATAATAATTAATATTGATAAAGCATTAACTAATTATTTAAAAGGTACAAGTATAATTGTAATTGTAGAAATAATTGAATATACTTTTATCTATTTAATTGTAGGGCATCCTAATTATTTATTATTAGGATTTTTAGCAGGTATAACAACATTTATTCCTTATTTTGGGGGCTTATTTACAAATATTATTGCTCTTGTTACGGGCTTTTGTATATCTAAAAAATTATTTATTATATGTTTAATAATAGCTATTATTGTTCCTATAATAGATGGTTATATAATAGATCCTAAAATATATGAAAAAACAAATAAAATAGATAATTTAAAAGCAATAATATCTTTAATATTATGTAGTAATTTATTTGGAATAATAGGGGTATTAATTGCTATACCATTTTATATAATATTAGAAGAAGTAATAAAAGAGCTAATAAAAAAAACAGAATGAGTCTGTTTTTATTCGTTATTTTGTTCTTCAGTATTTTCTTCAGGTGTTGGAGTTTCTGGTTTTTCAGTGTTTTCGGTAGTATTTCCTTCTTCGGGGTTATTAGGTTCAGTTGGTTCAATTACTTCTTCTTTTTTTTCAGCAACTTTAAAGGTAATACCATCTTTTATATAGTCAACTCTTTTTGCTTCAGGTAAACTTTGAGTAAGAATTGTACCATCAGCTTTATCACTTTCTTCATATTCTATTTTTATATCAGTTATACCATTACTGTTTAGCCATGATTTAGCATAGTCAATGTTTTTGCCTACAAAATTAGGAAGTAGAGTATATAGTTTAGTAGCACTTAAACCTGTTTTACCAATTGTTGTCATTTCGAATTTATCTTCAATATCAAAATCCATTTCTTTAATCATTGTTTTTGTTGTTGTACTTAAATTCTTTTTCATTGCATCTTTTATTTTATTTAAACTACTTTGATTTGGAATATAATTATATAATATTCTTTCAGCTCTTTCATCATAAATATTTTGACTTGATCCTGCTAAATAAAGTTGTTGAATATTTATTAAATTACTATCAGTACTACTAGTTTCTAAAACAGTTTTAAATATATCATAGAAAGATAATAATTGTTTAGTAGTAAAGTTTGTGTCCATACTTTCACTTACAGTATCTAAGATGGTTAATGCTTGACTAGCGCTTTTTATATTTTTAAGTTCATTTAACATAGCTTGAACTACAATTTGTTGATTAACTCCTCTTTGGAGATCACCTGTAGCAAATGCATATCTATTTCTTGCAAATGATAAAGCTTGTTCGCCATTTAATTTTTGATATCCTTTTTTAAGACATATTTTTCCATATCTAAAACTATTATCAGTACACATATCAGTAGGTACATCAATATATACACCTCCTAATGCATCAACTAATTTAACAACTCCTCTAAAGTTTATTTTCATATAATAATTAATTTTAACATCAGTGAAGTTTTCAATAGTTCTAATCATATGATTAGTTCCACCCCAAGCAGCATGTGTTATTTTATTTTCTTTTCCCATATTTGGAATATAAACATAACTATCTCTTGGAATACTTAATATCGTAGCATTTAATGTTTTAGGATTAAATGTTATAAGCATTAATGAATCTCCATTACCTGTAGAATTTTTATCTAATTTATCACCAGTAGCATCAACACCCATAAGTAAAAGAGTAAATGGTTCAGTAATACTTGAATTTTTATTTAATGTTATATCTTCTTCACCAGTTATTTTATTTATTTCAGATTTTTTATATGTTTTTTCTAGTGATTTTAAAACTTTTGTTTCTTCATCAATTTTACTATAAGTTTCAATTGTTTTAAACATAACTTTATAATTACTTGAAATAATTATCGCATCAAGTTTTTTCTTATATAAATCACTTATTAAAGAAGATAAGTCATCATAATCTATGATTGTATTTTTATCATTTAATTTTTCATTTTTAATAAGTTCCATTCCTAAGATATGATTATCTATATCTTTTTTATCATTAAGAATACCAATTTTTTTATCTTTTAAATCATTTAAATCTTTTATTTTACTATCAGTTTTTACAACTAATGAAGTAGAGTAAGTTATTTTATCTTTATTTATATTATTAATTGAAGAGTATGTTTTATAAACAAAATAACCTAAAGTTGCTTGACCGACAGTTAATATAAGTAAAATAATAAAATATAAAATATATCTACCAATTTTTTTCTTTTTTATTATTTTTCTTAAAACAAATATTACAATTAAATTTATAAGTAATAAAATACCTATACCTATATATCTTAATTCTGTTTCAACACCACTTATTAAAAGAATAGAGTATGAAAGAAATAAAAATGATATAAACATAATAATACTTGTTATATTTATTACTTTTTTAAATTTATTTAACTTTCCTTTTTTTATGTCTTTTTCTTGTGTATTTTCCAAAATAATCACTCCTTATTAAATATACATTAATTATACAATAATTATTTTAATACATCAATATTTAAATAAAAAAATAAAAGCCATTTGTCATGACTTTTATTCTAGAACTGTTATATTTTTTGTAAATGTTTTACTTGCATTTTTATATTTTACATGATATTCAATTTTAAATGTTGCAATCTTTGTTGTATCAATTGTTTCAACTACTTCATTATTAGCATTTAACATTTTTATTGTTATTGTAGAATCTTTTGTTATATTTTTACCTTCTAAATAAACTTTAATAATATTTTCTAGTTTATCTTCAACATATGAATCTCCAATGTGAAGGGTAACATCATTTCCAAAGTATTCGAATGATACATCTGGAGATATTGTAATTGATTCGCCACTTGCTATATTTGTATTTATTTTTTCATAAGCAGTACATACTTTGTAAGTTGCATATTGATTATCAGTTTCAATAGAGTAGGTAGTGTCTTTTGTAAATCCTACATATTTTCCATCTACAAATATTTTATAACCAAAATTACCGAATCTTTCTTCTTCACCTTTATTTAATGTTTTAATTTCAACATTATTCCAAGTTAATGTTATTTTACCATCTGCATAATTTGAAGTTAGACCAGTTACATTTTCTAATGAAATATAAGCATTTGAAATATCAGTTGGCTCTGTTCCTCGTTTAAATAATTCTGTAACTTTCATATTGCTTGGTGTATTTTCACTAGGAAGAAGTCCTGGGTTTGTTCCTTTTTCAATTGCTACAGAAATAACACTTGAAGGACGTTTAAAATCTTGTCCTGTTCGATCAAATACTGCTTTAGCAAGTGCTCTATATAAGGCATTACGATGAGAAGTCATTTGATTACTTGTTAAATATTCTCCCTTAGTATTCGTATCAAATCCAGTCCACATTGCCATGACTATATTTGGCGTATATCCAACAATCCATCCATCTGGAGCTGCAGAGCTTGGATATCCCATTTGTTGACTTGTTTTACTATCGTAGTTTGTAGTACCTGTTTTTAAGGCAACGGGAGTGCCAGCTGCTCCTCTAACTCCTATTTGAACTGCAACATCTTTTAATACATCAGTAATCATATAAGCTGTTGAGTCACTCATTGCTTTTGTTTTATCTGATGAATAGTTAAATGTTTCGCCAGTATCTCTTAATATAATTTTATTAATTGAATAAGGTTCATAGAAATATCCACCATTAGAGAATGCTTGATAAGCTCCTGCCATAGTAAGTGGGTTAGAACCATTAAATGCTCCGATTGAATGTGCTTCATGTAAATATGTGCTTCCTTCAGTTGTTTCAGGTACAATTCCAAGGGATGTTACAAACTCGTATATTTTTTTATTATCTACTTGTTGGAAGGCTTTTAAAGCAGGAACATTTCTTGAATCGCTAAGGGCATATCTTAAAGTAATATCTCCTAGATATCTAAAGTCGTAGTTTTTCATAACACCACCACCTGTATAAGAATATACTTCATCTTTGAAAATTGTATATGTACTCCAGTTATTATATTCCATACCAGGACCATAATCGAATAATGGTTTAGCAGTAGAACCTATTTGTTTATTTATATCAGTTGCATAACTTAAAACTCTTTCACCTTTTCTATTTCTTGCAGAACCTATTGCTAAAATCTTTCCTGATGTTGATTCAACTGCTGCAACTCCTGCTTGAAGAGTAGGTTTATTTTTAGGCCATGTATATGTTTTTTCATTCATTACATTATTAACGCCTTCTTGTTTTTTAGTATCCATATTAGTATATATTTCCATTGGATAAAAATATGGGTCAAGTCCAGTTTTTTTAATAGCTTCTTTTACAACGTAATCAATATATCCTTGATAAATACTAGTAGAATTAGAATTAGCATTTAAAATTGATTCAATTGATATATTATTAGCAATTTCAGCTTCTTCTTTTGTTATATATCCGTGTCTAACCATTAAATTTAAAACGGTTTCTCTTCTTTCTTTAGCATATTCTGGATTTACAGTTGGATCATAATCTCCAGGTGCTTGAAATAACCCTGCGATTAATGATGCTTCAGCTAAGTTAAGTTCATAAGCATGTTTATTAAAATAAGATAAAGATGCTTGTTCTATTCCATATGAATAATTACCTAAATAAGGATTATTTACATAATATTCAATTATTTGTTGCTTAGAAAGATTTTTTTCTATCTTAAATATAGATAAATATATATCTGTAAATTTACGAGTTATACTAACATCAGAGTTAGTAAGGTTATTTTTTGATACTTGCATTGTTAAAGTAGAAGCACCACCACCACCACGACCTAAAACTTGTCCGATTGCTGCTTTTATAAATCTTGGAGCATCAAATCCATTATGTTGGAAAAATCTTGAGTCTTCGGTTGCAATAATTGCATTTATTAATACTTCAGGTATTTCATCGTATGTAACTTTTTCACGTTTTTCTTCTCCAAGTGTTGCTTTAAGTTCATTTTTATTATCATAAATAAGGGTTGTTTCATTTCTCTCGAATTTTTCTAAATCAAATTCGGGTGCTTTAGCAGCAATATAAATAAAGAAAGCAGTCATTAAAACAACACCTACGATACAAAAAACGATTCCAACAATAACAATTGTTTTTATTATCTTTCTTATTTTACTATCTCTAGCAGTATTATCAAGTATCTGTGTAAAAATCATAATAACAATAAATAAAAATGTCATTACGAAAGAAATTAATTTGCCAAAAAGTATATAACAAATACCAAATATTAATACTATTAAAGCAAGTAAAATTAATATAAATAACTTATCAACTTTTTTCCCTTTAAAATTTTCATTTGGTTTTTTTAATACTTTCTTCTTTTTCTTTTTGACTGATACTTTTTTCATCTTAGCCATTGTCCCTTCTAAATTATCGATATTTTCAATTTCTTCTTCTTTTATATCATTAATATTAATTTTTTTATTATCTTTTTTCTTTATAGGTTTAAATTTAAACTTTTCTTTAAAATTAATATTAATTTTTCTTTTAATATTTTTATCTTTTTTTTCATTATTAACTGTTTTTTTCATAAATACCTCCAAATTCATCAATTATTTTCAAATAATCTAATCTAGGATTTAAATTAAAATTTATTTTATGACCTTTGTCTTTAAAATAAGCAAGAGGAATAGATTTTCTAGTATTATTATTTAAAAATTCTAAAAAGTCTTTTGCAAATAATAGATATGTTATATTTAAATTATTAAATCTTACTATAATAAAACATATACCATTATGTTCATAAACCTTTTTAATATGGTTTATTTGATGTTTATGAATATTTTCTAATGGAAAACTTGTTTTAGAAGTAGTTTCTTTTGCTTCAAAATCAATATATTTTCCTTTATAAAGGCCATTGTAATCCGTTGTTGAGGGTTCTTTAAAATAGGCAAGTGTTATTTTGTTTAAAGATGTTTTAGTTACTTGAATTGGTGTAGGTTTTTTATGAATTATTGCAATATTATTTTCCAAGTAATAATTATTTGTTAGGTTTAAATCATCTTCTAAAGTCATTCCACGATTACCATATGTTTTAACTTTTTTAACCTCTTTATTTTTAATTGTTCCTTTAGGATATTTTATATTCATATTATTTCCCTTCTTGTTTATATTAAAATTATACTATAAAAGTAATAATTTTTCTATTCTTTTTTATTATATTTAACATAATTTGATATCTTTTGTCGAATATAATGAAATATTTATATTTTGTAGTATATTATTTATAGAAAGAATGAAAAGAGGAATTTTATGAATAATGATTATGTAAGTTTGGTATTTAATGATTTATTAAGTAAAACAAGATATACTAGGTTAAAATTAAATATTTATCATTTAAATGAACTAAAAAAGAAATAAGTTATGTTAATACAATTGACAAAATTCTTTTTTTTTCTTAAAATATAGTATGTAAGGATTGGTGAAGTGTATGTTTCAAAATAATTTGAATTTAACTGCTAATGAAATACTTGAAAAAGAATTTAAAATAGATACTAGAGGTTATAGATTAAAAGAAGTAGACCAATATCTTGATTTAATTATTCAAGATTATGAAACTTTTATTAAAATAATTGAGCAACTATCTAAAGAAAATCAAAAATTAAATGATGAAATACTTAAATTAAAACAAGATTTAAGAGATGCATCTATTCAAACAGAAATAGCTAAAGCTAGTCCAAATAACTCAAATAATTTAGATGTATTAAAAAGATTATCTAATTTAGAAAAAGTTATATATGGTAGTGAAAAAGAAGATAAAGAGTAATAATATTTTAGGCAAACGCTGTATAATTATTATATAGAGGAAAGTCCATGCTCGCAAAAGCTGAAATGCTTTTAGTGTTTGTGCTTAAGGAATAAATAACTTAAGGTAGAGTAATCTAACGGCTTAAAAGGAAACCTAAGTCTTTTGATATGGTGTCTTTTTTGTAAAGTGCTATAGTGACGAATTTATTAGAAATAATAAAAGTGGAACGAAGTAAACCCCACAAGCGAGAAACCCAAATTATGGTAGGGGAGTTCTAATAGGAAATAAAAACTGATTTAGAGATCGAAAGATAGATAAATGTTTGCCACCTTTAAGGTACAGAACATGGCTTATTAAATGTTATTATTAAATAAATAGAGGTGTTATTTTGAAAGAAATTGGAGAATCGTTTAAAGAAAAACGAGAAGAAATAGGAATTACTTTAGAAGAAGTTTCTAAAGATTTAGGAATAAAAGAAGTATTACTTGAAAACTTAGAAGAAGGAAATGCTAAAGTATTTAAAGATATTTTGGAAATAAAAGATACTATTGAAAGTTATTCTAAATATTTAGGACTTGATACAGAAAAAATAATGGATGAATATAATGATTATTTATTTGAAAAAACTTCTAAAATAAGTATTAATGATATAAAAGAAAGATTAGAAAAGACAAATAAAGAAAAAGTTGTTAAAAAGATAAAATCACCATATACAAAAGAAATGATAGATTTTAATAAAAAATATAACATTATATTAATAATAGTAGTTTTTATAATAATTTTATTATTTATACTTTTTGTACTTAAAAAGTTTATCATTGGATAGGAGTAAGAATATGAAAAAAATAAAATTTAATGTACCTACAAAACTTACTTTTGTAAGACTTATATTATCGCTTATTATAATAATCTTATTAATTTTTCCTTTTTATAGGGTAGGAATAAATTTTCCACAGTTTTTATTTAAAAATATTTTAATAGATTTAAGATATTTAATAAGTGGTGTATTATTTATAATAGCTAGTATTACTGATTATTATGATGGAAAATTAGCAAGGAAAAATAACGAAGTAACTAATTTTGGAAAATTAGTTGATGCAATTGCAGATAAAGTTTTAGTAAATTCTGTTTTAATTATTTTTGCTTGTCAAGGTTTTATAAGTGCTGTTGTTCCTGTTGTTATAATTGTAAGAGATATTATTGTTGATGCAATTAGGATGATTTGTGCTAATAATGGTAAAGTTCAAGCAGCTAAATTATCAGGTAAAATTAAAACTGCCACTTTAATGATAGGAATTATTCTTACATTCTTTTATAATTTACCATTTCAAATATGGGGTTATAGGGTTAGTGATTTCTTCTTATATTTTGGTACAATTATGTCAATTGTTTCAATGTGTGAGTATTATTATTTAAATAAAAAAATGATTTTTTTAGAATTTGAAGAAAAGTAATTTTGAAAATTCAGGCTTAAAACAGCTTGAATTTTTAATTTTGATCTTAAGGCGAAAAGTTAAAATTGAAGCAAAAAACAATCAACAAACAAATGTTTGAAAAAAGTATTGACATTTTAAATTTTATATTTTATAATGGATTTATGAATGGAGGAAATGTTATGGCAAAACAAGTAACGAAAGAAAAAGATAAGAATTTAGAGGCGGTTTTACAAGAAATAGAAAAGCAATTTGGAAAAGGTTCAATAATGAAATTAGGAGAAAATCCTCATATGGAAGTTGAAACAACTTCAAGTGGTAGCTTAGCTCTTGATTTAGCACTTGGTGTTATGGGATATCCAAAAGGAAGAATAATTGAAATATTTGGACCAGAATCAAGTGGTAAAACAACTGTAGCATTACATGCAATTGCAGAAGTACAAAAACAAGGTGGAAGGGCAGCATTTATAGATGCAGAACATGCACTTGATCCTATTTATGCTAAAAAATTAGGGGTTGATATTAATGAACTTTTATTATCTCAACCAGATACAGGAGAACAAGCACTTGAAATATGTGAAGCTTTAGTTAGAAGTGAAGCAGTTAATATTGTTGTTATAGATTCAGTTGCAGCATTAGTACCTCAAGCAGAAATTGATGGAGATATGGGGGATTCTCATGTAGGACTTCAAGCAAGACTTATGTCACAGGCTTTAAGAAAACTTTCAGGAACAATAAATAAAACGAAAACAACAGCAATTTTTATTAATCAATTAAGAGAAAAAGTTGGAGTAATGTTTGGAAATCCTGAAACAACTCCTGGAGGAAGAGCATTAAAATTTTATTCTACAATAAGACTTGATGTAAGAAGAGCAGAATCAATTAAAAATGGTGATGCAATTGTAGGTAATAAAACAGTTATTAAAGTTGTTAAAAATAAAGTTGCTCCACCATTTAAAACTGCTACTGTTGAAATAATGTACGGTCAAGGAATATCAAAAGAAAGTGAAATAATAGATTTAGCGGCTAATGCTAATATTTTAGATAAAAGTGGTGCATGGTATGCTTATAAGGGTGAAAAAATAGGACAAGGTAAAGAAAATGTTAAAATGTATTTAAAAGCTAACCCTAAATTAAAAGATGAACTTGAAAAACAAGTAAGAGATTTTTATTCTAAAAAAGAAGTAATTGATGAAACTACTGAGGTAGTAGAAGAATAAAAAATAATAAATTTAAAGTACAAAGTTTGTACTTTTTTACATTATAATTAAAATAAATTAAATAAAACTATTTAAAAAAATGTATTGTTGTGATAAAATATAAATATAAATTAAAAATACGGAGGGATTTATATGGCTTTTGATAAATTTAAAAAATTTATAGGTACTGATTTTGGTGAAGATACAAAAGATGATGAATATTATGGTGTAACAAAAGATGGTTTTAAAGAAACAACAGGTAATGGTAATAAAATGATTTTACTTGAACCACGTGCATTTTCTGAATCACAACAAATTGCTGATTATTTAAAAGCAAGAAATACTGTTGTTGTTAATTTAAAAAGAGTAACTCCAGAACAAGCAAAAAGAATAATAGATTTTTTAAGTGGTACACTTTATGCGATAAGTGGAACATTACAAAAACTTGGTAATGGAATATTTTTATGTACTCCAAATAATGTTTCAGTTGAAGGAAAAATGACTGAAGGGGAAAAACCAAAAGTAAAAAAAGAAGAAGAAAATAAAGAAAATAACGAATACGAATGGTAAGATAAAAAAGTAATTAGGTGGTGATGTTTTTTGAATGACACATATTCTTATGATAAAGAAGAGATAAAAGAAATATTAGATTATGCAATTAGAAAAATAGAACAGAATATATCTACAATTAAAGATCAACAAATAGAAATTGATAGATTAAAAAAAGAATTAGAAATATCACGTAATATACCATATAATTACAATTATGAAAAAGAAGAACAAATAAAAAAAGAATTAAAAGAAAATGCAAAAAAAGAAGCAGAGTTAATAATAAATGAGGCAAGAAACAATGCCAATAAAATAATAAATGATGCTTTAATAGAAACACAAAAATTAGATATGAAAAAAGAAATGTTAGAAAAAAATATAAAGCAGTTAAAATCTAAAGTTAGGGAAGTTTTAACAAAACAATTTGAACTTATCGATGAGATTGAAATTTTATAATTTTAATCTTTTTTTAATATTTATTATATACTATAATATATATGAAAGGAAAAAATTATGAAAGATAATAAAAAACTTAGGATAGGAATTTTTACAGATGTGTATTATCCATCAATAAGCGGGGTAGTAATCGCAGTTGAAAATTTAAAAAAAGCATTAGAAAAATACGAAAACTGTAAAGTATTTATAATTACAGTTAACAGTATTCCTAAAAATAATAAATATATAAAAAAAGATGATGTTATTAGAATACCAGGGTTACCAATTAATATATATGATTATAAAGTAAGAATAACATATCCTGTAAAAGCTGTTAAAATGATTAAGGATTTACATTTAGATTTAATTCATTCTAATACTGAATTTGGGATAGGACTTTTTGCTAAGTCAATGGCTAAAAAATTTGATATACCAATGGTTCATACTTATCATTCTTTATATGAACAAAATCTTGATACAATGCTAGATCATTTTACTTCTAAGGTAACAAAAAGTATTTTAAAATCATATATGAAAGTATATTTTTCAAAAACAATAAAAGAAGTTATCGTACCAAGTTTAAAAACAAAAAATAATATAATAAAAAACTATAAAGTAAAACACAACATAAGTATTATTCCAAGTGGTATTGATATAGATAAATTTAATATAGATAATATTAAAAAATCTAAAATAAAAGAAATTAAAAAGAAATATAATATTAAAGATGATGATTTTATTTCATTATCTGTAAGTAGATTAGGAAAAGAAAAAAATGTTGATTTTTTAATAGAAAGTTATGTTAATGTAGTAAAAAAACATAAAAATGCTAAACTTTTAATCATAGGAACAGGTCCTTTGGAAAAAGAATTAAAAGAATTAGCTAAAAAGTTAAATATTTTTGATAATTGTATTTTTACAGGTAAAGTAGATTATCAAGATATTCCTATTTTTTATAATATATCAAACGTTTTACTAACGGCATCACATTATGAAACACAAGGTTTAACCTTAATGGAAGCATTTTCATCTTCTAAACCTGTTTTATGTATAAATGATGAAAGTTTTATAGATGTTGTTATTAATGGTTATAATGGTTATATATTTAAAAATAAAAGTGAACTTACTCAATTAATCTTAAAATTAATTGAGGATAAAAGATTATTAGAAAATTTGGAAAACAATGCTAAAATTAGTTCTAATAATTATTCTCTTTCTTGTTTTGCTTCAAAAGTAAAAGATGTTTATATAAAAGCATTAAAAGAATATACTGTTTAAAATAGTAAAAATACTTCCAATTAAGTAAAAAATAATTGTTAAGTATTTTTTATTATAACTTAATGATTCTTTTAATAATTCGTATATAGATATATATAACATAATGCCAGAAATTAAAGAAAATAAAAACCCTAAAAATAATATATTTACATAAGGACCAATAAAGATAAAACAAAGGAATGCTCCGAAAGGTTCTGATATAGAAGAAATAAAAGTATATAAAAAGGCTTTTTTCTTATTATTTAAGGAATAATAAATAGGAAGAGAAATACTAATACCTTCGGGTATATTATGAAGAGCAATAGCAATAGTTAATTTTAAACCTAGATTTAAATTAGATGTAGTTGTTAAAAATGTAGCTATACCTTCAGGAATGTTGTGAATAATTATAGCTACCATAGAAAACAAACCAACATGATAAAGTTTATCTTTTTTATTATAAGTTTTATCAGGTAATAATTTATCAATTAAAATAGATAAAACAATACCTATTACTATAAATAAAAAGATATTAATTAAAGAAAATATATTATTATAAGATTTATTAAGTATATTAAAAGCTTCAGGAATTAAATCAAAAAATGATACAAAACTCATAACACCACTTGCAAATGCTAAAGAAGATATTATTATATTATCTTTTTTCTTATTGTTAAAAAAAATAAAAACACTTCCAATTAAAGTAGAAAATCCTGCGATAAAAGATAAAATAAATCCTAATTTTATATTCATAAGAAACCCTCTTTCATCTTTTTTAATCCTGTTTACTTATATTTAAGATAATTCCTATCATAATCATTGTTATAACTAAACTACTTCCTCCATAACTTAAAAAAGGAAGGGTTACTCCAGTAACAGGAATAAGACCTATTACAACAGATAGGTTAAGTACTGCTTGAAATATTATTTGAAAAATTATACCAAATATTAAATATTTTCCAAAAAGGTCTGTTTTTTGTAATGTTATTTTTATTGATGTATAACAAATAATAATAAATAAAATAATAACAAATAATGCTCCGACAACACCAAATTCTTCACAAATTATTGAAAAAATAAAATCAGTTTGAGGTTCTGGCAAGTAAAAACTTTTTTGTCTGGAATTCAAAAAACCTGTTCCAAAAAGTCCCCCTGGACCTATGGCATATAAACTTTGAATTATTTGAAAGCCACTTCCTAAAGGATCTTTCCATGGGTCTATAAAAGATGTTATTCTAGCCATACGATATGGTGCAATAACAATTAAAGCAGTTATTCCTATTATTCCTACAAAACCTAAAATATAAAAGAATTTCATATTTAAACCTGAAATAAAAAGTAAAGCAACAATACTCATTACTAAAACCATACCAGTTCCAAAATCTGGTTGTAACATAATAAGTCCAAAGAATAATCCTACCACAATTAAAACAGGTAATATTTCTTTGAAATTTATTTTTTTAACTTTTGATAAATATTTAGAAACAAAAATAATTAATCCTAATTTAGCTATTTCACTAGGTTGAATACTAAATGAAAAAATACTAAACCAACTTCTTGATCCATTTCTTACAACACCAAGTCCTGGAATTAAAACAAGTATTAATAAGATTAAACAAAGTAATATTATTAAGTTAGCTTTTTCATAATATATTTTATAATCAATTTTACTAATTATTTTCATTAAAATAAATCCTAGTCCTGCAAAAAGAAGTTGAAAAATAGCATATTTTAAAGCATTATTAAATTTATATAAAGCCCAAATATGTGATGCTGAATATATCATGATAATTCCAAATATAGTTAAAATAACAACACTAATAAGTAATATTTTATTATATTTATTTTTAATACTAAACATTTTATCAACTCGCTTCTATATAATTTTATTAATAAAATAAAAAAAGTATTTACAAAAAATACTTTTTTGACATTTAATTACATTTATTTTTGTTACAACAACAATTATTATTATTTCCTCCGTAGTTAAAGAAGAAGATAAAGAATATAATAATTATAATAATCCAAATCCAACTCCAGTTAGATCCGTTATCATTACTATAGTAAGGATATCCAGGATAATACATAAAAACACTCCTTTCTATTTATATTATATTTTTAAGGTGTAAACTTGGAGATAGTGTATTACCTATAAAAAGTAAATTTACAAATATTTCACATAATTACTACATAATCTTTATTGTATTTTTTTGGTATAAATGTTAAAATTATTAATGTAGGAAGGGTGATTACTTTGGATAATAAAGATGAAAAAGAAATAAAAAAAGTAACAAGAAAAAAGAAAGAAAATAATGAAAATGAAATTAAAGAAAAATTAAAAATAGAGGAAAACAAACCTTTAGAAAAAGAAGTTTTTAAAGAAACAAAAAAAGATGTAATAAATAAAAATAGTAATAAAACAATTATTATTATTGTAGTTACAGCATTAATAACAACTGCTATTGTTCTTTCAATGTTTTATTTATTTTATATAAATAAGGCAGGTACAAGTGGAAAATTAGAATTTGTTAAGAATGTTAATATAACAGAAACAGGCATTGCCGATAGTGTTGAAAAAGTAGTTGATTCTGTTGTTGTTGTAGAAAACTATAAAAATGGTAAATTAATATCAACAGGAACTGGTTTTGTATTTAAAAAAGATGATAAAACAAGTTATATTTTAACAAATAGTCATGTGGTGGAATCAGGAACAGAATATAATGTAATATTTACAAATAATGAAAGAGTTAAAGCTACTTTAGTAGGAAATGATACTTATTCAGATGTTGCTGTTTTAAGTGTTGATAGTAGTAAAGTTATATCTGTTGCAACACTTGGAAGTAGTGAAAGCTTAAGAGTAGGAGATACGGCATTTACTGTAGGAGCTCCCCTTGATGCGAGTGCATATTCTTGGACTGTAACAAGAGGCATTATTTCAGGAAAAAATAGAAAAGTTGAAGTATCAAGTAGTTCTACATCTTTTGTAATGAATGTTTTACAAACTGATGCTCCGATTAATTCAGGTAACAGTGGAGGACCTTTATGTAATGTAAATGGTGAAGTAATTGGAATTACAAATATGAAAATATCAAATACAACAGTTGAAGGTATGGGATTTGCTATTCCAATTGAAACTGCAATAGAATACGCTAATAAATTTATCAATAAAGAAGCAATAATAAGACCATATTTAGGTATAAGTATGTATGATGCAAGTAGTACTATATTAAAAAAAGATGGTGTTTATGTTGTAGCAGTTGAAGAAAATTCATCAGCTTCAAAAGCAGGTTTAAAAGAAGGAGATATTATTACTAAAATTGATGATGTAGCTATTAAAAACACTTCTTACTTCAAGTATGAATTATATAAACATAATGTTGGGGATACAGTTACTTTAACTTATTTAAGGAATAATAAAGAACATAAAGTGACAATTAAACTTGTTGCAAGTAATAAAAATGCATAAAAATAGATGAAAATCTATTTTTTTTGTGATATTATATAATTGTAAAAAAATAAGAAAAGAGGGAATATTTTATGAAAAAATTTGGAAGTTTACTATGGGGACTTGTTTTTATCGCAGTAGGAGTTATCGTTGGCCTTAATTCATTTAAGGTAACAAATATTGATTTGTTTTTTAATGGATGGTGGACACTTTTTATAATTGTACCATGTTTTATTGGACTATTTACGGACAATGATAAAACAGGAGATACAGTTGGAATTGCTGTTGGTGTAATTTTATTATTATGTTGTCAAGATATTTTAAATTTTGATATACTATGGAAATTATTATTACCAATTATTTTAATTATAATTGGATTATCATTCATTTTTAAAGAAACATTAAATCGTGATTTAAGTAAAAAAATAGGAGAATTAAATAAAAGCAAAAAAGATGATAAAGAAATAAATGCAATTTTTTCTAGTAAAGATTTAAATTATGATAATGAAAAGATTAATAGTTTAGATTTAAATGCAGTTTTCGGTGGAGTTAAATGTGATTTAAGAAATGCCAAATTAGATAAAGAAGTTGTTATTAATACATGTTCTGTTTTTGGAGGTATTGATATATATGTAAAAGAAGATACAAAAGTACTAATTAAATCAACATCCTTATTTGGTGGAGTAGAAAATAAAAAGAAAACAGAAGTTAATGATAAATCAAAAACTATTTACATTAATGCTTTTTGTATGTTTGGAGGAGTTGACATTAAGTGACAACAACGAATAAAATAATAAAATATTTAGCAATAGGGTTTGGATGTTTTTTAACATTTTTGATTATTTATACAGTTGCCGTAGGATTTTATGGTTTAACAGAACTTTTATTTTCTAACAGGAAAAATGATAATGATAATTTGAATCAAAATAAAGTATGTAATTATGCTTCAAGTTTTAATGAATTAGATATTGATATTAAAAACAGTAGTTTAATTATTAAAACTGGTGATGAATTTTTAGTAGAAACTAATAGTGAAAACATATTTTGTAATAATGAGGGTAATAAACTTGTCATAAAAGAAAGTAAATCTAGTTTTCTTAAAACGAAGGATATTAAAACTGTAACAATATATATTCCTAATAACATGTTTTTAAATGAAATTGATTTAGAAACAGGGGTAGGAAAAGTAAATATTGATAATCTTAATACAAATAATTTAGAATTAAGTTTTGGTGTTGGTGATGTTTTAATTAATGAAATTAAAGTAAATTATGCTAAAATTGAAACAGGAGTAGGTAAGGTAACTATTAAAAATGGTAATTTTAGTAATTTAGATTTAGATACTGGTTTAGGCGAAGTTAATATTACATCTTTAATAAAAACAGTTGGTAAAATAGATACTGGTGTTGGAAACTTAAATTTAAATTTAATTGGAAAAGATTATAAAATAAAAGTTAATAAAGGACTTGGCGTTACAAAGATTAATGGTAATGAAGTAAGTGATAACCAAGTATTAGGAAATGGAAATGTTTTTGTTTTTGTTGATGGAGGTATAGGAACAATAGATATAAATTATGCAAAATAACAAAAAAATTATAAAAAAAGTTAAATTTGCTTAATACATAAGTATTCATAATAAAAAATATTTGAAAAATGAAAATTGGCCTTAAGATGAATTTTAAAAATTCATCTTTTTTTGTGTTTGAAAAGTCAAAATTAGCCATTTGCAAAGCATTTTTATATATGCTAACCTATCTAACTGGAGGGTTTCTATGGAAAAAGATTATAAAAAAGAATTAATAAAATTAGTAGAGAAAACAGAAGTGAATAAAGGATATCATGATTATTTTAAAAATAAAGATTTAGTAAGTAATTATTTTGAAATAGGAAAGTTACTTATCGAAGCACAAGGAGGAGAAGAAAGAGCAAAGTATGGCAATGGATTAATTAAAGAATGGAGTATTGAGCTAACAGAAAAATATGGTAAGGGTTATAATTCTAGTAATTTAAAGAGATTTAGGCAATTTTATATGTATTTTAAAAAAGGTGCGCCAGTGGCGCACCAATTGACATGGTCTAATATTTGTCTGCTTTTGCCAATAAAAAATGAAAATAAAAGAAATTATTATATTAATATGTGTATAAAGAAGAACTTATCTAAAAGAGCACTTGAAAAAGAAATAAAAAATAATGCATTTGAAAGATTAAG
>HF999771.1:922-1193 GCA_000434175.1 Mycoplasma sp. CAG:611 | reverse complement strand
TCCATAATAAAATCAACTTACAAACTTAAAAGTTCGTAAGTTTTTATTTTATATAAAACTTTAAAAGTTCTCCTATCACAGAAAGAAGAACTTTTTTATTCATTTGAAATTTTTAGTTATATGTTAAATTTTCTATACAATTTATTATTTATGAAAATATAAATTTAATTGTTTTTCAATATCCATTTTTAACCTTTCAATTGTGCCATCATTATAAATTTCATCCATATCATTTCTTACACTTCTTGGAAATATATTTTTCATATCTTCA
>HF999771.1:0-872 GCA_000434175.1 Mycoplasma sp. CAG:611 | reverse complement strand
TTGGTATTCTTGAATCAGTAACTTTATATTTATCATTAGTCTGTTCTACTACAAACATATAAGGAATAGAAGAACTACTATCTTGTTTTATCTCGTTATTCTCCAAATAATATTTTTCTTCTAAAACCCATGAATAAACATTATAAAGTTTATGCTTGTTTTTTTCTTCAATTAAATAAGTTCTAATACTAACAAATGACTTTTCATTTTCATGATGCTTAGGTTCATTATCTGATTTTTCTAGCAAGTAATTTTCTACTTCACTTATAATTTTTTCTTCATGAAAATCAACCAGAGGAGCATACTTAAATCCCCATGTACTAAATACCACAGGCTCATTGTTATTCATTCTATTAACATCTACAAAAAACATTAATCCAATTATTGTAATTAAAATTATCATTATTCCAATTGCTATTTTAAACATCTTATTCTTATTTGCGAATTTTCTATTTGTATAATCAATCGTTTTAAATATGTTTTCTTCTAGTTTGCTTTGATAATCTTCCTTTTCAATTTGTTCTCCACTAATTAATTCATTTATTGTTATACCTAATTCCTTACACAATGGCATCATCAATGATAAATCAGGAAGGCCTCTGCCATTTTCCCATTTTGATATTGCTCTATCTGTAACACCAATTCTATCAGCTAATTCTTGCTGTGTCATATTTTTTTCTCTACGCAGTTTTAATATAAATTTTCCTATTTTTTCTTGATTCATAATTTTTCTCCTTTCGTAAATACATTATAGTACAAAGGTTATTAAAATACACCAAACTAACCGTAGAGTTTAATAAATTATAAGTTGTCGTTACTTTTTAAAGAACAATGAATCTATAATAAAATCACCAACACTTTGCCATTCTTTT
>HF999770.1 GCA_000434175.1 Mycoplasma sp. CAG:611 | reverse complement strand
TGCATTTTATGTAGTGTCTTCAGGATATTTATCATATTATAATGTAAATAGTAGTTCTATGGCAGTAAGGCCAACATTATATTTAAAATCAGAAGTTCGAATTACTGAAGGAGATGGAACAAGTAGTAATCCATATAAATTATCAATTTCTAAAAATGAAGATACAAGTGGAGCAAATGCTCCAGTGTTGGCAAGTAATATGATTCCGGTATATTATGATGCAACTACTAAAGCATGGAAAAAAGCTGATGTTAAAAATAAAGCTATAGAAAATAGATGGTATAATTATGAAAATCATATTTGGGCAAATGCCGTAACAGTAAAAGAAGCAAATAGACAAACTTATTTAAATGCAAGTGTTGGTACGCCAATAAGTATGGATGACATAAATACAATGTGGGTATGGATACCAAGATTTAATGCTGTAACCCCAAGTAATTATAATGGAGGGACACAAGCAAGTCCTGGAGCAATAGATGTAACATTTGTAAAAGAAAGTGAAACAGCAATAGATGCCTTTACTTTTGGTACAAAACAATTAAGTGGTTTTTGGTATGGCAAGTTTGAAACAAGTCATACAACACTTGCATCAAGTACAACTGCTAATAGTTTAGGATGTACTAATGAAACATGTAGTAATGCAAATGGAATAATAATAAAACCAAATGTAACAAGTTTA
>HF999769.1 GCA_000434175.1 Mycoplasma sp. CAG:611 | reverse complement strand
AAAATGCTTTTGCAGTTTTAATTTTACTTGAATTATAATGATGAAAATTATTATAGTGATTTAACAAGATATTTAAACTCTAATTATGGTGATTATGATGTGTTACAAAAAAGATTTATCGCTAATTATATAAATGAAAAAAATATTATAGGTGAAAAAGCTAATTTAAAGATATATTATGCTTTATTTGATAGAGAATTAATTAAAGAATATAAAGATTTTACTGTTGTTGGAGTTTATTTTAGCAATGAAGGTTATGAATATAATTATTTTGCAAATTCTATATTAGAAAATTATGTTCAAATGCAATATGAAAGAAGTAGTGTCTTATATCCAATGACTTTAGAAGATGATTTTAAAGAAACATCATCAAGCTTCCCAGTTAATTCAAATCTTGCTATTAAGTCAACTTATAGTAATACTTTATATCAAGAAAAAGCAATTCTTGATGCCATGAAAACTTTAGCATTTTATGCAAGTATTGTTTTATTAGTTTTTACAGTATTTTTAATAGCTAACTTTATTTTCACAAGCATCAATTATCGTAAAAAAGAAATAGGAATGTTAACTACACCATTTATGGTAGGAATAAGACAATTTGTCTTTATATATTTAGTAGTTATTATAGTAACATTAATAGCAAGTATTTTACCAATTATTAAAATATCAAAGATGAAACCAATTGATGCTATTTTAAATAAATAGAATATATGGACATTTTGTGATAAATATGTTATAATTTACGTGCATTACAAGTTAATGCATGTATAATTTATACATATAATATTAATGCCTTAAGGCAAATAAAAAAGCTAGTGATTCCCACTATGAGAGGAACTTAAAAAATAATTAGAGAGCACAACTCTAATTTTTATTTTGGTAAGATTAGACAATAATTATTGTAATTTTAAATTACTCGAAGAAAAATGTGATGAATATAATAATTGTACTTTAAAATAGATACAAGATATGATAAAATAAATATAGAAAGAAGGTATGTATATGAGTATGGATTATTATGAATCATTTTTTGAAGGATATGTTGCTACATTAGGTATGGGTTCTTACATCTTTAGTTTTGCAGTTTATGTTTTTGAAGTTATTTGTTTATGGAAAGTATTTGAAAAAGCTGGAAAACCAGGTTGGGCCTCTTTAATACCTGTTTATAACATGTGGATATTTTTTGAAATGGCAGGATTTTCTGGTGCGTTGTCATTATTAGTCCTTGTTCCATTATTTGGTTGGATAGCCGTAGGAATTCTAATGATCGTATCAGACTTTAGAATAGCTAAATGTTTTGGTAAAGATTCAGGATTTGGTGTAGGACTTTGGTTACTTAATCCAATATTTATGGCGATTTTAGCATTTGATTCATCAACATACACTGACTATTAGTAATTTACTAATAGTTTTTTCTTTTAATTTTTTTAAATTAAATATATAATATAATTGGTGAAGCGTATGATAGACAATTATTATTTATATAAAAATATAAATGAACTAGATTTACATGGTTGTAATAGATATGAAGCAATATATAAAGTTGATAGTTTTATAAAAGACAATATTGTGTTAAAGAATCATTTAATAAAAATTATTCACGGTAAAGGAAATCATATTTTAAAAGAAGAAATACATAAATATTTAAAAAATAATAAAAAAGTTATTTCTTATAAATTAGATTTATTTAATGATGGCGTAACAATTGTAGAAATCTAGTTAATTATTATTGATTTTAATTAAAATTTAATATAAAATAGTATTGTATAGTAAAGAGGGTATGTATATGGAAAATAATGAAGATAAATTGATAGATGAACAAATAAATAAAATTATTAATGATGACAGTTCAAATAATGAAATTAATAATATTTCACATACAGATATTAATACCGTAAGTGATGATATTAATAATTCTAATGAAAACAGTACTTTTCATACGGATATTAATATGGTTAGTGATAATACTAATAATATTAATCCATCATTAACAAATGAAATTGAAAAAAATAAAATTAATACAATTAACAATAGTAATAAAAATGAAAATATAAAAGAGGCTTTACAAGGTGTAAAAAAAACTAGATTTAAATATCAAGTTATAAATTCTCAAGGTAAAAAAGTTAATGGTTATATTGATGCATATAATAAAGATGAAGTACAAGTTTATTTAAGTAATGAAGGTTACGAGGTATTAAAACTTGATGTATCAAAAGATATAGAACTTGGTGTTACGAGATTAAGTTATGGTGAATTATCTTTTACTTTAACACAATTATCAACTTATTTAAAAGCAGGTATATCTTTAATTGATTCAGTTAGAATTCTTGAAAGACAATCAGTAAAAGCAAATCAAAGAAGAATATTTTCTAATATTGGTTATGAGCTTGTAAAAGGAGAAAGTTTTTCAAATGCTTTAGCTGCTCAAGGTAGTGTTTTTCCTAAACTATTTATCAATATGACTAAAACTGCTGAAATGACAGGAGATTTACCATCTGTTCTTGATGATATGGCAGAATATTATACTACAATAGATAAAACAAGAAAACAAACTGTTAGTGCAATGGCATATCCTACGATTATATTTGTCTTTTCAATTGCAGTTATTACATTTATTTTAACTTATGTTATTCCAACATTTACTCAAATGTTTAGTTCTAATAATGCAAAACTTCCTAATATTACATTAAAAGTAATAGAAATAAGTAATTTTTTAAGAACAAAAGGTCTTATTCTTATTGGAATAATTATAGGAATACTTGTTATTTATACATTAGCATTTAAATTTATAAAACCTTTTAGAAAAGCAATGCAATCATTTTATATGAGACTTCCTGTTGTTAAAAACTTAGTAATATATAAAGAAGTAGCGATGTTTACAAAAACATTTGCTTCACTTTTAAATCATGATGTATTTATAACTGATACAATGGAAATATTAAGTAATATTACAACTAATGAAGTATATAGTGATATTATTAAAGAATCTTTAGATAATTTGGCAAAAGGAGCAAGAATTAGTGATGCATTTAAAGGAAAATGGGCTTTTCCAATTGTAGCATATGAAATGCTTGTTACTGGAGAAAATACTGGTAAACTTCCTACAATGATGAATCATGTTGCGGCATATTATGAAGATTTATATGCTAATTATGTTAAAAGATTAAATACCTTTATTGAACCAGTAATGATAATTCTTTTAGCAGCAATAGTAGGTACAGTAATCTTATCTGTAATAATTCCTATGTTATCATTTAATTCACAGGTATTATAATTATGAAAATATACTTTACAATTGTATTTTTTCTTCTGGGAACAATATTAGGGTCATTTTATAATGTTGTAGGTTATAGATTATGTAAAAATGAATCTATAATTAAACCAGGAAGTCATTGCCCTAAATGTAATCATAAATTAAGTTTTTTAGAACTTATCCCCGTTTTATCTTATATTTTTCTAAAAGGCAGATGTAAGGCTTGTAAAGAAAAAATATCTTTATTTTATCCATTAATTGAACTATTTACAGGACTTCTTTTTGCAACATGTTTTTATTCTTTTGGCTTTAGTTATGATTTAATAATAGGTTTAGCGTTAGTTAGTTTACTTTCTATTGTTATAGTAAGTGATGTTAATTTTTATATAATTCCTGATGAAGTTACTATCTTTTTTGGAGTATTAATAATTATTATAAATATTTTTAAATATGGTTTTATTCCTTCATTAACATATATTTTATATGGTATTATTATGTTTTTATTTATGTATATTATTATGTTACTTGGAAAGTTTATGTTTAAAGAAGAAGCTTTAGGAGGAGGGGATGTTAAACTTGTATTTGTTTTAGGATTAACGCTTCCAATTATGGCATCTTTTTTAGGATTAATTTTAGGAACGTTAATAGCATTTCCTATTTCTCTTTATTTACTTTTAAGTAAAAAAGATAAAATAAT
The DNA here is from genome assembly GCA_000434175.1 of Mycoplasma sp. CAG:611. Lineage (GTDB taxonomy): Bacteria > Bacillota_I > Bacilli_A > RF39 > UBA660 > CAG-611. Next base: position 1,578 of record HF999769.1, on the reverse strand, counting down.
ACCATTTGGACCATTTTTAATCTTAGGAACATTGATTATCTTTTTAATGAAAATAGATATAAATAGTATTATGGAGTATATAAGTTTAATTTATTAAGTAAAATAAGTATTTATTACTTATTTTTTCGTTGATTTATTTATAAAAAAGAAGTATTATATAAATATAAAAAAGGAGTGATTTTATGATTAGTAAACAAAAAGGAACTTATGATTTATATGGCGAAGAAGCTAGAAAAGTTTTAGCACTTAGAAATATATTTGAAAATATTATGAATAATTTTAATTATTCTTTTATTAGAACACCTGTTTTTGAATCAACTGAATTATTTAAAAGAACTTCAGGTGAAACAAGTGATGTTGTAAGTAAAGAAATGTATGAATTTAAGGATAAAAAAGATAGAAGTTTAGCATTAAGACCAGAAGGTACAGCAAGTGTTGCAAGATGTTTTATTGAAAATAAATTATATACAGATCTTCCAAGAAAATTTTGGTATTTTGAACCTATGTATAGATATGATAGACCACAAAAGGGAAGATATAGAGAACATTTTCAATTTGGTTGTGAAGCATATGGAAGTAATGATGCTAGAGTCGATGCTGAAATTATCAGTATTCCATATCATTTGTTTGAAACATTAGGACTTGAAGGAGTAAAGGTTAGAATTAATACTCTTGGAGATAATGAATCAAGAGAAAATTATAAAAAAGCTTTAGTAGATTATTTAAAACCACATATAGATAGTTTATGTGAAGATTGTAAAGAAAGGTTTAATAAAAATCCTTTAAGAATACTTGATTGTAAAGTAGATAAAGATAATGAAATACTTAAAAATATTCCTAAAACTATAGATTATTTAAATGAAGAATCAAAAACTTTCTTTGATGAAGTGCTTAGTTATTTAGACTCTTTAGAAATATGTTATGAGGTTGATCCTAAAACAATAAGGGGACTTGATTATTATACACATACAGTATTTGAAATTGAAGCTAATATAAAAGATTTTGGAGCTCAAAATGTATTATGTGCTGGTGGAAGATATAATAATTTGGTAGAAAATTTAGATGGACCAGCAACTCCTGCTGTAGGATTTGGCTTAGGAAGTGAAAGACTTCTTCTTGCTTTAGAACATGAAAATATTGATATTGTTGATAAGAAAAGTGTTGATGTTTATGTAATACCAATGACTGATGATAAATCATTTAGCTTTAGTTTAGTTTATTTACTTAGAACATTAGGACTAAGCGTAGAAACTGATTATTTAAATAGAAAACTTGCTAATAATTTTAAATATGCGGAAAAAATAAATGCTAAGTATACTGTTGTAATTGGTGAAGATGAAATAGAAAAAGAATATTTTACAGTTAAAAATATGAAAACAAGAGAAGAAGAAAAAGTTTCTAAAAATGAATTTTTAAAATACATTTTAGAACAATTGGAACAGGATGATTCTTCTTGTAGTTGTGATTGTGACTGTGAAGATGATTGTGACGGAGATTGTAACTGTCATGACTGTTCATGCTTTTAGGAGGATGTTATGAAAAAATATAATAATGCAGAATTTAATATAAATAATGTTG
>HF999768.1 GCA_000434175.1 Mycoplasma sp. CAG:611 | reverse complement strand
TAAATTCTAATACAATATTTTCAATCAATGCTTAAAATTAAGTTATCTAAAACATCATTTTAATTCTCTTTATTAAATAGTTTCTCTATAATTAAATCTCTTGAATGTAAATTATTATTTTTTCCTAATAATAAGTTTTCATAAAATTTAATTAAGAAATTATTATCTTGTTTTATATTTAAATAATTATTAAAATAATTACTTCTTACTAATGCATTTCTATAATAAACTGATTTTTCTTTGAACATTGAGTTATCAACATCATATCCAAGTGATACTAAATACTTTTCTATAAATAATGCTGTAGTTCTAGTATTTCCTTCTTTAAATGGATGTATTTGCCATATGCTTGAAGAAAAGTTAGTTATATTATTAATTACATCAACAATATTCATTTCATCATATTTTTTATTTTTTTCTAATAATATATCATAATCTAATGACTGTTCTAATAATTTACAATCTCCATAAGCAACTGAATCATTATTTAAAATTCTTTCATGTTTAGAAAAATCTACTTTTCTAAATTCTCCTGCAAATTCATAAACATCTTTAAATAAATATTCATGAATATATTTTATATAATCTACTGATAATTCAAAATTATCTTCTTCTAATAATTGAACTATCCTAGTAGAAACTAAATCACATTCAAATTCATCTTGAATTGTTTTATCTTTTTTATCTTTTTCTACATAATATTGTTTTAATTCATGTTCAACTTCATAAATTGTTTTTTCACCTGTTACATTTTCTTGTAACAACTTTTCTAAATACTTAGATGGTTTTAAGTTATCAACTTCTTGAAGTCCAATAGCCATATCCCACTCTTGTTGTTTTACATAGTTTTTAGGTG
>HF999767.1:321-20207 GCA_000434175.1 Mycoplasma sp. CAG:611 | reverse complement strand
ATTAATATTGATACTGCCAATGCAAAGAAACTTAATAATTTAATTCAAACAGATTATAAAAAAGAATATGAAATCTCATCTAAAGATGAAACTGATATAGCTTTTATTGATTCTTCATATAAATATGTCGTTAGAAATAATATTATTTTCTTATATGTTGAATCTACTTTAAATAAAGGTTGTGGTACAGGTAGTACACTACATAAAAACTATTATTTTGATATTAAAAATGATAAAATCTTAACAACTTTATATGTTGAATCTACTTTAAATAAAGGTTGTGGTACAGGTAGTACAACACATAAAAATTATTATTTTGATATTAAAAATGATAAAATCTTGACAACAGAAGAAGGATTTAAAAAAGCAGGATATTCTTTAGATGATTTAAGAACTGAAGCTTATAAATCATGGAACTATCAATATATATGTGAAAATGGAGAAGTTAAAACTGTTGAAGAAAGTATTTCTCCATGGGATATAACTTTTGATATGTGTGATAAAAATGCATGTGGATGCGGATTAAAAATTATTAATGAAAATCTTTTAATATATTATGTTAAAGAATGTGCTTAAAACTTTAAAAAATGCAAAATTAAATTTGCATTTTTTATTTGCAAGTAACAACTAATCTTAAATCATCACTTACACAAGTAAGAAGAATAATAACTCTTTCATCACCTCCTTCAAATATAGAATAATCATCTTTTTTAATTATTTTTTTAGAAACAACTTTATACTTATAAGTATAAAATTTACTTCCAATAATTACCTCATCACCTATTTTAAGTTTATTTAAATTTTTAAAAACATAAATATTATTATGACCTGCTAGTAAAGTTATACCTGTTTTACTATCAAGATCTTTTAAATCTTTATATAACCCTACAACATTTTTATTTAAAATATTATCACTTGTGCCTAACATAATAAATTTATTTATATTATATTTATCTATTTTTATATATCCTATATAATTATTATTTTTCATTAATAAATCTTTCTCTTTTATTATTGGTGGTCTTTTATAATTATTTTCTATTTTTGTTGTTATTATATAATTTTTATTATAATTATATTTAAAATAATTATATATTGCTATACTACTTACTATACTTAACATAATTATTAATACTAATTTAATTATCTTTATACTTTTTTTCATATAAACCAATACTTATATTTATTAATATTATAATTATTCCACTTAAATAATTTATATTTATAGATTTACTTGTATTAGGCATTTCTATTTTATTATTTATAACTTCAAAAGTTAAAAGTTCATTATTTAATATCTCAAACTCTATTATTTCATCATTTTTTATATAACCGTAAGGAGCTTTTAACTCTTTTAAATAATAACTTCCTGCTTTTATATTCTCTATTTTTATAATTCCTTCGTTATTAGTTGTTTCTTTATAAATTAAATTATCATTGTTATCATATATTCCAAATGTAGCATCTTTTAAAAGATTTAAATTATTAGATTTTTTTATTATTTCAAGATTACCTAATATTCTTTCATTTTCCAAATTAAAATCATATATTTTACCATTTTCTTTTATTTCAAAATAATGTTTTGTGTTATCTAATTTATAATACTTAGGACTTTCTTTTTCTACAAAATAATACTTTCCAAGTTCCATATTTTCTATTTTTATAATACCTTTATTATTAGTTGTTTCTTCATATAATAGATTATCATTATTATCATAAATCATAATAACAGCATTACTTAAATTTGTTTTAGTATCTTTATCTATTTTATTAATTATTAAAGTTGGCTTTTTAATATTTTTTAAATTATAAATATAATCTTTACTTTCTTCGATAATAACTTCAAAATCATTAGTAAATATATAATTTTCTTTTCCTTTAGTTTGCTTTATTTTATATTTGCCATATTCTAAAGTTTTACTTGCCTTACCATTTTTATTAGTTTTTAATGAAGATATTAAATTATCATTATTATCATAAATATCAAAACAAGCACCTTCTTCACTTACATAATCATAACCACTTCCACCATATAACTTATTTATAATAAGATTACCTTTTATTTTATTATTCTCTATAGTAATAATAGGTTTATTATTTTCTTTTGATATTTCAAAATAATACTTTTTTTCATTTAATTCATATCCTCTTGTAGGAGTTTTTTCTTTTAAATAATAACTTCCATTTTCTAATGTAATTATTTCTTCTTCTTTAGTTATTTCTATATCTTTTATTAAATTATCATTATTATCATATAAAGATATAATACTCCCTATTAATTTATCATTAAATGTTTTTTCATCCTTATCAATTTTTTTCAAAATTAACTTTCCATCATAAATATTCACATTAACATAAGATTTTTTATAATTATTAACATTTCCTCTTGTTATAACATCTTGAACATTATTGCTTTTAAGAAGATAAAAATCATTACTTACTTCTTGTTTTTCCAAGATAAGTTTTTCTTTCGTTTTCTCAAGCGCTGTTATTTCTAATTTATTATCTTTTTTAATAACTTTAATATTATTAGTTGGTTTAATATTAAACTTATATAAAACATTATTTGTATCTTCTAAAGTTATTTTATCTCCCACGAAAAGATTTAATTCTTCACTATCAAAACTTGGTAATATAGAATGATTATAAACAAGAGTTAAAAGTTCACTAACTTCATTAAAATGTAAACTTGCTTTTATTCCGCCATACCTACCTGTTTTAAACGTCCAAGTAACATCAGGTCTTAGAATGATTATAAACAAGAGTTAAAAGTTCACTAACTTCATTAAAATGCAAACTTGCTTTTATTCCTCCATACCTACCTGTTTTAAATGTCCAAGTAACATCAGGTCTCATTGTTCGCCATATTAATACTTGTGTTATTCCATACCATTTTTTTGATGTATGATTATATTTTTCATCTTTATAACCATATCCATAATAAGTAAGTAATTTTATTCTTGTTAATGTGTTTTCATCAATTTTTAGTTTACTTATAATGTCTTTTTCACTTACTATTTTATTATAACTATCGGCTTTACTTTCATTTAAAAAAGGCATATGTGTTGCAGGATCTATACAATAATAAATATAGTTATTAGCAGTAGATTTTATAATCCATCCATTATAATCAAGACTATTATAAGTTACATCTTTGGCAAATACCTCTACCCCACTTAAAGTATATCCATCCATATAAATTTTTCCATCATTTGCAAGTACATTTATATTTATACTAAACAAACTTATTAAAAATATTATTATTTTAAAAATTAATTTTTTCATATAAAATCTCCTTTCAAATTAATTTTGTCTACTAGACTAACACACTAAAAAATGCTTTGCAAACGGCCAAATTTTACTTTTCAAGCACAAAAAAAGACGAATTTTTAAAATTCATCTTAGAGCAATTTTTAAATTTGATACCATGAAATTTATAATATTTTGTCGAAACACTTAATTTACCCTATTTTTAAATTTTTTATTATTTTTCATAAATTTCATATCTATTTGTAGAATTATAATAAAGTTCACTATATTTTACAAGTTTTTTTATTCCTTCATTTATATTAAAACTATACAATGAATCTTCATTTATAAAATATAAATTATTGTTTACTAATTTTATATTATTAATGTCTTTTATATTAAATAAAACCATTTTGTTATCAAATAATTTATTGTAATATATAAAATTATTATCATCATCTAAATAATAAAAGTTATTATCATTTACAAATATTTCCTTATAGGTAAATGGTACATCTATTTTTTCTAAAGAAAAGATAAGTTTATTTTCTTTAAAATCATATAAAGGTCTTTTACTAAGTTCTTCACCATCATAATAGAAAGCTTCCGTTGTACTTATTTTTTCTATTTTATTTTTCTTAGGATTTAATCTATATTGAATTAAATTATCAACATCAAATAAATATAATTTATTATCAAAAATACCATTGTTATAATAATCATTTGTTATTTTTTTATCAAGTTTTAATGTTTTTACTCTATTATTTGTCATATTAATTATATAAAACTTGCTAAATTTATATTTTTCATCATAATTAGGTAAAACATAATATTTTCCAACTTTAATTCCTAATGTATTTACATAAGTATCATTTTTTAAAATATCTAATGTTTGTTGTTTTTTAGAGTTAAGAGTATAAAACCCTTTATATTTCCATATATAAATATATGTATTTTTATTAATATTTTCATGGTAAAAAGTAAGATTACCCATATTCTTTTTTACCTCATTATTGATCCAAGAAGAATTAAAATATCCTTTTTCTTGTAAATATGCTGTAAAATCAGTTAACTCATCTTTAAAATAATTATAATGATATATATTATTATCTTTAGAACAAATAATGTTATAAAATTTATTATTTTTTAGAATTGGATAAATACATACTAAATCATCTTTTTCATATACTAAAATATCTTTTATTACTTTTTTAGCTTTATAAAATTTATTATCATAAGAGAAAGTTATATTTTTATTTTTATACTCTATATCAAATAAATAATTATTATTTTTATATGTTTCATTTATTTTTATTTTTTCTTTATTATTAACTACTATATAATTAACATTATGTTTAGTTTTAAAAATAAATAATATTAATTGTAAAAAAAGAATAATTATAATTAAAAGAATAATTTTTTTTATTAAATCCTTCATATACTTCAACTTCCTAACTCTATAATTAAATTTTATCAAATATTTATTATAAAATAAAGAAAAAGAAGTTATTTTTCTTCTTTTTCTCTTCTGGCATATTTTTTCTTTTCTTTCATCATATATTCTGTTACACTTGTTTCAATTTCATCAAGTGATTTTTTACTTAAATTAGAGATAAATACAACTTCTTTTATCGTATCTATTTGTACTTTTCCCCAAATTAATCCTGAATATACAGTTAAGTCATTAAACATATCTGGTGTTATGGAATATAAGAAATATCCAAATAATACTCTTTTTGTAGCAATGATTAATCTTCTGTTAGTAATCACAAAAACATGAGTCGAAATAATATCATAAAAATGATTATTTTTTTGCCCTGCAAAAGCATATAAAACTTTTTCTCCTTGGTTTAAATGCTTTTCTACTACTTTTGAATGAGCCTTTAATCTCCATGCGATAGTACTAGGATATTTTCTCTTAAAATTTAGAATTTTTTCATAAACGCCATTGTTCATTACTTAATCACCCCATTTTTTAATAAAAATTCATAAATACCAGTTTCTTCAACATAACCGTTTAATACATCAATAAGCTTTCCATCTTTATATAATAATGTTAATGGAGTTCCCCACTCATTTTCGGTTAAATATTTTTCTGATTCTTTAAACTTGTTCCAATCTTCGCCAATGAATTTATCTGTATCAATATAATATAATGTTATATTATAATCTTTCGCAGCACTTTTCATATTAGGTTTAAACTTTTGACACCAACTACAAGTTTCTCTTCCTATAAATACTATATGATTTCCTTTACTTTTTATTAATTTTAAATAATTATCAATATCAACTTCCACTAAAGTATTATCTAAAATATTTTGATTAATAAATTCATTTGTTAAAGAAAATTTAGAAAAATCTTTTTTATATATTTCTTCTTTCCCATTATTTATAAAGATTAACTTTTCTGTTTCATCTTTATCTAATATTTCTTTTTTCTCTTCTTCAGTTAGACTACTTGAATCAATATATCTTATTTTAACATTATTTTCACTAGTAAAACTTTTTAAACTTTTTAAACTATCACTAGATTCATTCCCAATAAATACTACATAATTACCATTACTTGAAGAAAGATTTAAATATTCATTATAATTTATTTTCTTAAAGTTTTTGTTTTCTGCTAAAGATGATAAGAAAAATAATCCTCCACATAGTAAAACAGCAATTACAATTCCTAATATTATTTTTACATTTTTATTCATAATTTTTACCTCCATATAAATAGATTATAGCATATATTTTATTTATTTTAAATAGTTTTAATATCTATATTTTCTATAAAAGTGGTTATAATAATAAAGATAAATCAAAATTTTAACTTTTTTTATAAAAAGATATTGACATTTTCATTCTTTTATCATAGAATTAAATATGCCTACAGTTTTTGTAGTTAATTGCAGATGTAGTTTAATGGTAGAACCTCAGCCTTCCAAGCTGACTACGTGGGTTCGATTCCCATCATCTGCTCCAAATTGATATTTGATCGAACTATATAGTTCGATTTTTTTTATGAATAAATTTTAAATATATATTTATTATTTACTAATTAAATAATAAAGGTACATTGCCATATATTATTATTCTTAATATTCCAACGACTATTAAATGTAATGGATAGTATAAATAGAAAAACCACTTCATCCAATTTAACTTTCCCTTTTCTCCATTGTAATTTTTTAATAAAGGATATACTAATACTACCGCTAATGTAATTAATCCATAAGCCTTATTTACAAATAAGAATGAAACAATTGCATAAATTAAAACCCAAAAACTCATGCCTAACATTTGTTTTTTTAAATTACCTCTGTTTTCATACATAGATAAAATTGTCAAATAAGAATGAAACAATTGCATAAATTAAAACCCAAAAACTCATGCTTAACATTTGTTTTTTTAAATTGCCTCTATTTTCATACATAGATAAAATTGCCATTACTGCTATAGAACTCCAGTCTGCAGAAAAAGTAATAACATTTATTAAAATAATTAATATCCACTTTTGCCAATTTTTTAAATTGTTTTTACCATTTACAATATAAAGAGCAACTACCGACCAAGCAAGTGACCACATAATGCTTGTTTGATTAAATATATTTCCTGTAGAAAATGGTATATAGTTTATTCCAAAAGCAAAACAATATGCAAAATGAGATATTATTGCAAAGATAAATAATCTTAAAATATATTTTTTTAAATTTTTTGTATAATAAAATCCTTCACAAATAAAGAAAAACATAATTGGTGCCGTTAATCTACCAATTATATGCAAAATAATTGAAATTATATTATTTTGCATACCTGGATAGATTAAATCTGCAATATGATCTATTGTCATTGCTATTATTGCTATTAATTTTAAATGATTAGAATTAAGTTTTTTCATATATTATCCTCTTTTTAAATTTAATTTTTTTAAAAAACAACAAATTTTAATTGTTGTTTTATTCATCAAAGAAATCATCAAAGAATTGATCGTCACTTATACCTTTTGTATAATTTACAAATGGTTCTTCATTAAGTTTTATATCCTTATTATCTGTAGGATTAGAAGTTTGTTTTTCCTTATCAAATTCTTTTTCTTTATTACTAATTGGTTCAATTTCAATAATCTGCTTTTCTTTTGGAAGTTTTTGTTTTTCTTTTTCTTTTTCAAGTTTTTCTTCTTCTTCAAGTTCAGCAATTTTTTCATCAATCTTTTTAACCAATTCATCGACATTAAAACTTTCTTTAGGAATAGATGATGTTTGTTCCATAAATGGATTACCAACCATTCCTCCAAAAGGGTTAGAAGTATTATTATCTAACATACCCATAAATTTATTTTTTTGTTGTTCTTGAACGAAACTTTTTAAATCAAAAGTATGAATAGGTTGTTTTATTCTTGTTACAAACTCATCTGCTGGATACTTAGCAGTCCCCCAATCAATTTTCCAATTAGGTTTAAGTTTTGTTTTAAATGGTCTTGTTCTTGTTTTTATTACAATAGCTTCATTTTCTTTCATAAGTTGAAGTTCACTTACTGTAATAAGTGGTGTTGATGCTGTTTTATCATCTTTTTTAGATTTTTTCTCACCACATAATTTACTAATTTCTTCAAGTGCTGCTAGTTCTGTTGTTAATAAATAGACTAAATTATTACAATTACTTCTTATTGTTTGTGCTACTTCTTTTCCATATGTTGCTTCAAGACCTGCAAAGTTTTGAATAATCATTGTAAGTCTTATATGTCTAGAACGTGCTGCTGCAACCATTGTTGTTATATCTTTTAATGGTGGCATATTTTGAAATTCATCAAGAATAAAGTTTGTTCTAATAGGAAGCGCTCCTGTAGATGTTTCTTGAGCTGTCCCTATTAATGTTTCATAACATTGTTTTACAAATATTGTAGCAAGTGCATGATATGTTTTCTTTTCATCTTGAATTATCATAAATACAGCTGTTTTTTCTTTTCCTATTTTTGTCATATCAAAATCACTTGTTGCTAACATTTCACTTAAATTTTCACGGGAAGCAAATAATCTTATTTTTTGTTTAAATGTTGATAAAATACTTGCTTTTGTTTCTTCCGCTGCCATTACAGTACCTGAAGCACAAGTATAAGCAGCACTAGCAGGATCTTTACTATTAAAATACTCTTTTATATAAGAACTTCTTGCTCCAAATTTTTCTTCCCCAATTGTTGTCATAACAGAAATACTATTAATATTTACTTCTTCTTCTTTAGCATCTTCAAATAATCCTAAAGCAAGTCCTGCAAAATAATCGGCAGATGTTTTTTCCCAAAATGCATCTTTATTTCCACCCTCTTCATAAAGAATATTACTTGCAACGTCATCTAGAAGTTCCATTGCTTTATCAGTATTTCCTTCTTTATAAAGTTTATATGGAAGAGCAAGTGGATTCCAACAATTACCTCTTTGTGGATCGCGGAAGTTTAAAACAATTATGTTATAACCCAAAGCTTTTAAAAGTCCTGCATGTTCTTTATATATTTCTGCTTTTGGGTCTGTTATAATCATTGATTCTCCATTTTTTGCTAAAACTTTAACCATTGGATGAACTATATCTTGCGTTTTTCCTGCACCAGTTGAACCAATTACAATATTATGACTATCTCCATTATCAACCCATATACTTTTACCATCATTTATCAAAGGTATACCTGATGCTTTATATACCTCATCTTTTATATTTATTTTAGATAGTTTTTCCTTCATTTCTTTATCAGTACACCATCTTGAATACCCTTTATCATCTTTTTCTCCTGAAGATATACCAAAGCCTTTTTCAGTTTCAAAAAAATATGATTTTACTCCTGTAAATATTACAATTACTACCCCAATATAAAATATAATAGTAGCAGCTAAATACTTAAATGTAAAAGCAGGAAAAGGATTAAATCCCCAAAAGTTCCCAGATTTTAATTCACTTCCTACCGGAGGATTACCTGCTAAAGTAGCTATATTAAGAACTGCAATTGCCACTATATATAATAAAATAATAGCAAACAAAACAAATATTAACCAATCTTGTGGTCTTGCTTTAAATTTTAATTTCATGATTTCACCCTCATTTAATAATAAATCTATAATATATTTTATCAAATAACTTATTTAAAGTCTATAAGTTAAACTTATTTTATAAAAAAAGTGAATAAAATTTTATTCACTAATTTTTTTAAAATAATTATATTTTAACGTTAAATCATTTTTCTTTGCAATTTCATTTATTAAAATATTTTTTCTTTCCAAATCTTCTTTACTAATATATTTTTTATTAGTAATTTTTCCACCCTCAACATAAACATTTCCATCATACCAAGAATAATCACTAAACACTACAATTGACTCATAATTTTTACCCAAAGCATCTTGTCCTAAATAATAATTAGGATTATATTCAATTCCAAATAAATTTAATACAGTTGGTAAAATATTTAATTGTGATGTTACCTTATTAATCGTTTTTTTAGTATTTCCATTATCATAAATAAAAAATGGTGTCTTATTAATTAAATTATTTGATGTGTTTTTATATTTATTTAAAATCGTTTGATCTTCTAATGTATATAAATAATGATCTGAAAATACCACTAAAACAGTATTATCTAAAAGATTATTTGCCTTTAATTTATCTAATAATAATGATACAAAATAATCTGTTTCTTTAGCTTGTCTTCTTGCACATTCTTCTTCACTCATTTGTTTAAATGGAACATCTAAATCTTTATTATCTTCTTCATAAAGTATTTTACATACTCCCCTTGTATTATCAAAAGGAATATGTGGTGAATAAGTAATTATATAATCAACAAATAAATTTTCTTTATTAAACATAAGATTAGAATATTCTTCATTAAGAATAAGCTCTCTATCTAATGTATTTTCTCCATTTGTATATTTATACATATCAATTAATCCATAATAATTATCATAATTCCAATTTTTATAATTTATTCCTCTAGAATAATATTCTTTTTTATTCATATGAAAAGCATTAACACTATAATCTAAAGATTTAAACATATTAGGAAGAGAATATGGAAAATAATTATTATTAAATGAATAAGCATTTTTATTATAAGAATAAGGTACAATAAATCCTGTATTAACAGCAAATTCACTATTAAAAGTTGAACCTCCTCCTGTATAAAATGAATAATGATTAGTAAAATTAATACTATTATTTATCATATTATATAAAGTTGGTGTATCTTTTTTTGTTATTAACCAATTATCCATACCTTCAAGTTGTAAAAATATCACGTTTTTACCTTTAAACTTTCCTGTATAACTATTTTTTATACTTTTTACTTCTTTATTATATATATCTTCTAAAAACTTTAAATCATCATCATTTTTTTCTTCAGTTTTAATAAAAGTTACATAAAAATTTCTAAAAGTATACTCATATAATCCACTAAGTCTAAGGCTCTTATTATTATCATTATATAATTCATATATATTTCTTGGATTTTTCCATGTATTCCATACTAAATCATCATTAGAAAAGCCTAAAAAGAAAGGCAATATTGTATGAACTATAATAAATATTATAAAAATTTTTATTAATTTTTTATTATCATTATTATTCTTACTTTCTTTTTTTACTTTATCTATACTTTTATAACCTAAGATAATTAAACAAATAATTATTATTAAAAATATATAAACAAAAATATTACAATTTTTTAAAGCTGATAAAAAATATGGTGAGCCTTCACTTACTGAATCAAGTAAGTTAAAACTAAAATAGTTTGATGTCATTGAATAATATACATTGTTTACTAAATACATAATAACAAATAATATATTAAAAAATAAATAACTTATTTTACCAACTTTTTTATTTGTGTTTAATACTATTCCTAAAAATAAATATATATATAATAAAGTAAATAAATTAGGAAAAAGTCTATAAACTTTATAAAATCCTATTGAATTACCAAATACTCTTGTTACAACATCCATCACTATAAAAGGAAGAGCCATATATATTATATTTTTATTTTTTATAATTAATTCTTTTAATAAATTTAAATATTTTAATATAAATCCTTTTACTTCTTTCATTTCACTCACCGTAATTAAAATTATAACATTTTTTATTAATAAAAACAAATAGAAAAAAACTATTTAAACAAATAGTCTTCTCCTTTTTGTATTTCTGTAAAAGACAAATTATTGAAATTTTGTTGTCTTAAAACTTCATATACTGCAATGGCAACAGAGTTTGAAACATTTAAACATCTTACATTAGAACTCATCGGTATTCTTATACAATTATCTAAATTATCTTTTAATATTTCAAGTGGTATTCCTGTTGATTCTTTACCAAAAATTAAATATATATTATCAAAAGTATTTGAAAAATCAAATTCTGTATGATTTTTTTTACCATATCTTGTAAAGAAATAATATTTTCCTGGGTTTTTACTTTTAAAATCTTCATAATCAATATATTTTTCATAATTTAATTTATCCAAATAATTAACACCATATCTTTTTAAACTATTATCATTTAAAACAAAACCAAGTGGTTCAATTAAATGAAGCTTAGCATTTGTAGCTACACAGGTTCTCATTATATTTCCTGTATTTTGAGGCATTTCTGGTTCATATAATACTATATTTATCATTTTTCATCTTTTCCTTCTAAAGTTTTATATTCATTATATCTATTTATTGCATTAATTTTATTTTGTTGTAATAAACTATTTTTTTCTTCTTCATTAATTGAATATCTATTTTCTCTTTTAAATATTTCGTCATATTTAGTAAAATCTGCTTTACTATCAAGCGTAAATATTTCTGTTTCAGGATTATACCTAAATAGTGGGAAATAGCCACTTTCTGTTACTAATTTTTGTTCTTCAATAGATGATTTCATACCAGTTTTAATCCCATGTGCTATACAAGGAGCATAACAAATTATAATTGATGGTCCATTATATGAAGCAGCTTCAGTTAATGCTTTTATTGTTTGCATATAGTTTGCTCCTAAAGATACTGTTGCAACATATACATTTTTATAATTTAAGGCCATTTTAGCTAAATCTTTTTTAGCTGTTTTTTTACCGGAACTAGCAAACTTAGCAGTTGCTCCCATTCTTGTTGACTTTGAAGATTGTCCTCCAGTATTAGAATAAACTTCTGTATCTAAAACTAATATATTAACATTTTCATTATTAGCTAAAACATGATCTATTCCTCCATAACCAATATCATAAGCCCAACCATCTCCTCCAACAATGAAAATAGTTTTTTCTTTTATATATTTTTTTAAAGGAATTATCGCTTTAAAATCTTCATAATCTAAATTATTATATACTTCTTCTGCCACTTCTTTAGAATATGATTTTAAATATTTATCTATTAATTTTTTATTTTTATTATTAACTTTATTTTTATATTCCTTAAATATTCTTTTTACTTTTTCATGCATAAAGTCTTCGCCTACTCTTATACCATAACCAAATTCTGCATTATCTTCAAATAATGAATTAACCCAAGGTACTGTATAAGGCATACTTGGAATACTAGCACCATATATTGAAGAACACCCTGTAGCATTTGCTATCATTAAATCATCACCAAAAAGTTGTGATAAAAGTTTTAAATAAGGTGTTTCGCCACATCCCGCACATGCTCCACTAAACTCAAATTTAGGTTTAACAAATTGACTTCCTTTAACTGTGTTTATTGGTAAAACATGTTTTTCACTAACTTTTTGTAAATAATTATATCTTTCTATTTCTTTTTGTCTTGCTTCAAGATTTTGTTTTTTTAAAGTTAGTGCTTTAGTAGGACAAACCATACTACATAAAGAACATCCTGTACAATCAAGAGCAGATATTCCTATTGTAAAACTTAAATTATTATCTTTTATTTTAGCATCCTTTAAACTTTCTTTAACAATTGATGGAGATTTATTTACTTCATCTTCGTTAAGTAAATATGGTCTTACTACTGCATGAGGGCATACTAAACTACACATATTACACATTATACATTTATCTTTATCATAAGAAGGAATATTATTAGATAAATCCCTTTTTTCTAAAACTGATGTTCCACATTCAAATACCCCATCTACATTAGAATTAAAATCACTTACCTTTATTAAATCATATCTTGCATGTTCTAATTTAGAATATAAAGTATTATCTACTTTTTCCATTTTTATTTTAGAATCTATTAAAGATATATCAACTTTTTTCAAAGAAGATAAAGAAGAATTAATTGCATTAATATTACTATTAACAACATCAATGCCTTTTTTACTAAAATTAAATTTAATAAGTTTTTTCATTTCTTTTTTAACAAAACTCATATCCATATTCATTAAACTTAATATAGCAATTTCCATTATCATACTTATTTTATTTGGTATATTATTTTCATATGCTATTTTATTAGCATTAATTATATAAAAATTAATCTTCTTTTCTTTTAGTTTATTAATTACTTCAGTTGGTAAAACTTCATTTAAATTATTTACATCTTTTTCTGTATTAAGTAAAAATATTCCATTTTCCTTTATATTTTTTAAAACATCATATTTTTTAAGATAAGAATCTTTAGAACACACAACCATATATGGATTTATAACATAATATGGACTATTTATTATTTGTTTACTAAACCTTAAATGTGATTTAGTAACACCACCTGATTTTTTACTATCATATTCAAAATAACCTTGAACATAAGAAGGTGTCTTTTCTCCGATTAAAGTTAATATATTTTTACTAGTAGTTACCATTCCATCAGAACCATAACCATATATTAATACTTCTTTACTATTACTTTTAAATACTTTATTTGTAGGAGCAAGTGATATATTATTAACATCATCATTTATACCAATTGTAAATGTTTTTAAAACTTTATTATCTAAATACTTATAAACGGCATCAATATCATTTTTAGTTGTATTTTTACTAGAAAGACCATATCTTCCTCCCACTACTTCTATTTTTAAATTATGTTTTTTTATTATTTCTACAACATCTAAATATAATGGTTCTCCATTAGAACCTGGTTCTTTTGTTCTATCAAGTACTGCTATTTTTTTAACAGATTTAGGTAAAGCATTTAAAAAATATTTATCTGAAAAAGGTCTATATAAATGTACTTCAATTAAGCCAAGTCCTTTTTCTTCACTAATTACTTCTTTTATTGTTTCACAAACACTACCCATTGCTACGATTACTTTTTTAGCATTTGTATCTCCATAATAATTAAATGGTTTATAATTAGTATTTATTTTTTTATTAATTTTTTCCATATAATCATTTACAACATCTACTAAATTTTCATAATATTTATTTCTTGCTTCAACTGCTTCAAAATAAACCATATCTCCTTGATTAGTTCCTCTTGTTGTAGGATTATCTATATCAAGAGAATTTTTTCTAAAATTTTCTAACGCCTTATAATCTATTAATTCTTTAAATATTTCATTGTCTATAACATTTATCTTATTATATTCATGACTTGTTCTAAAACCATCAAAAAAATTAATAAATGGTACCCTTCCTTTTATCGCAGATAAATAACTTACTCCCGTTAAATCCATAACTTGTTGTACACTACTGGAAGCTAAAATAGCAAATCCTGTTTGTCTTGTACTATAAATATCACTATGATCTCCCATAATAGATAAAGCATGTGTAGCAACAGTTCTTGCTGCAACATTAATAACACAAGGTAAAAGTTCTCCTGCAATTTTATACATATTAGGAATCATAAGAAGTAATCCTTGACTTGCTGTATATGTTGTTGCTAAAACACCATTTTGTAAAAGGCCATGAACCATACCTATTGCTCCTGCTTCACTTTGCATTTCAACTACTTTTACAACATCACCAAACATATTAGTTTTACCACTTGCACTATACTCATCAACTTTTTCAGCCATAGTAGAAGCTGGTGTTATTGGATATATTCCTGCTACTTCTGTAAAATTATAAGATACATAACTACATGCACTATTTCCATCCATTATTTTTTGTTCCATAAAACACGTCCTTTCAAGATTTATACATATTAATTATACAATAAATAAAAGAAAAATAAAATATTTATCTTTACTAGTTAAAAATATTATAAACAAAATTTTAACCTTCATAAAATATATTAGATAAAATAAATTAAAGTAAAAACTTCATATATTTTATCCTCGTTACTTAACTTCATTATTATTCACGTATAATAATTAAAATAATAAAACATTCCCTATATATACTTTAATTATTTTTTATCATAAAACATCATTATATTTAGTGATGTTTTTCTTCTTACTTGAATATTATTTAAAGAGGAAAAAGAATATGAAAAATTTTATAAAAGGTTTTTTTGTAGGCATAGCAAACATTACTCCTGGGATAAGTGGAAGTGCTTTACTTGTAAGTTTAAATTTATATGAAAAATGTATAAATTCAATAAGTAATATATTTAAAGATTTTAAAAAAAACTTTACTTTTTTACTTCCTATAACATTGGGAGTATTTATTGGAACATTTTTATTTAGTAATATTATTTTTTATTTTTATAATAATTATAATATTATAACTACTCTTGTTTTTGTTGGTTTTATCTTTGGTACAATTCCTTCTTTATTTAAAGAAGCTTCTAAAAAAGGATTTAAAAAAAGATATATTTTAATATTTATATTTACATTTTTTATAGGAATACTATTTTTAAAATGTAAAACAAATAACATTGTTACAAACACAAATATTATTTATCTTTTAATAATAGGATTTGTAATTGGTTGTTCTATGATAATACCAGGGATAAGTTCTACCGTTATTTTAAGTATTTTAGGTTTTTATAATATTTATTTAAATAGTATTAACACTTTAAATATTAACTTTTTAATTCCTATTTTTATAGGAATAACTATATCTATATTTTTATTATCAAAACTAATAAATTTTTTATTAAATAAATATTTTGGTTATACTTATTTTGCAATTCTTGGATTTGTAATATCTACAATACCAGGATTAATAAATTATAAAATTGTTTTTAATAATGATTTAGTAATAGGTATTATATTAAGTATTATTGCTTTTATTTTAACAAATAATCAATTAAAAAAACAAAACTAAAAGTTCTGTTTAAGTAAACTATTTAATTCAACTGCATATTCTAAAGGTAATTCTTCTCTAAACTTTTCAGCAAACCCAAGAACAATAAGTTCAATTGCTTTTTCTTTAGGAATGCCTCTTGATTCAAGATAAAAAAGTTTATCTTCACTTATTCTTGATACAGTTGCTTCATGTTCGATAAAAGATAATTTATTTTTTACAACATTATTTGGGAATGTATCACTTTTTGATAAATCATCTAAGATTAAGGTATCACATTTTACAATAGAATTACTATTAGTTGCATTTTTATCTATATATACCTTACCTCTGTAATTAGCAGCGCCTCCT
Organism: Mycoplasma sp. CAG:611; assembly: GCA_000434175.1. GTDB lineage: Bacteria > Bacillota_I > Bacilli_A > RF39 > UBA660 > CAG-611. Next base: position 3,505 of record HF999767.1, on the reverse strand, counting down.
AAACTTGCAATACTTTTAGAAATAATATTACTAGTTGTATTTTTCCCTAAATGTATCATTTTAGCACCAGTATCTTGTTCTTGATTGTTTTTAGCAACACTTATTGTAATACAAGTACCACTTGCGTTATCTCCTTTTAAAACACAACAAGGATATTTCATAGTTTTATAAGAACCAATATTACCATCAATCCATTCCATTTTACCAGAAGTTTCTACCAAAGCCCTTTTAGTAACTAAATTATAAACATTACCACTCCAATTTTGAATTGTAGAATAACGACAAGTACTATTTTTACCAACATATATTTCAACAACTGCCGCATGTAAATTACTTGATGTATAACTTCTTGCCGTACATCCTTCGATATAATGAAGACTACTATTATCATCTACTATTATTAAAGTTCTTTCAAATTGACCTAGTTTTTCACTACTAATTCTAAAATAACTTTGAAGAGGTCTATCTAAAGTAGTATTTTTAGGTATATAAATAAAACTTCCTCCTGAAAAACAACTTCCATTTAATGCTGTAAATTTATTTTCATCATATTTTACTATTTTAGAAAAATATTTTTTAACAAGTTCGGGATATTTTTTAAAAGCATCTTCAATTGAAGTAAATATAACTTTTTTTTCTTCAAGTTCTTTTATCATGTTATGATATATTACTTCACTTTCATATTGAACTCCCATTCCATCAAGATTTTTTTCACTTTCAATTACTCCAAGATTTTTAAATTCATCTGTTATATTTTTATTAATACTATCCCATGATGAATTAATTTTATTATCATCGGAAGCATAATATATTATTTTATCAAAATCAATATCTAATGAAGGCCCAAAAGAAGGTAAAGGCATATTTTTAAACGCTTCATAACTTTTTAATCTAAAATCTAATACATCTTCTGTTTCCTGTTTTAATTTAGAAATAGTTTTTATCTTATCAACACTTAATCCTTCGATAACCATAAAACTTCCTCCTAACCAAGAATTATTATACATTATTTTATAAAAAATATAAATAAATTTTAACATTTTATTTATACTTATATAAAATAAAAAGAACTACATAGCTCTTTTAAATAATTTTTCTAATTCATATTTTGAATAACTTATAATTGTAGGTCTTCCATGTGGACAAGTAAAAGGATTTTCTGTTTTTCTTAATCTTTCTATTAAAACTCTAAGTTCATCTAAACTAACATATTCATTAGCTTTAATACTCATTTTACATGCAAGAGTCGTTGATATTTTTTCATTAAATTTTTCTATTGAAAAATCTTCTTCATGAATAATAACTTCCATTATTTTATATAAGCTTTCTTCTTCATATCCTTTTTTTATCCATGTTGGATGACTTCTTATTATAAGGGTATTACTACCAAATTCTTCATAATTTATATGTAATCTATCTAATATATTAAAATGTTCTTTTAAAATAATATATTCATTACTAGGAAATTCTAATTTTATTGGAATAAGTAAATCTGTAGTAAGGTTAGAATCTTCCCCTAATTTTTTCATATAATATTCATAATTAATTCTTTCGTTAACAGCATGTTGATCCATTATATATAAACCATCTTCATTTTCACCAACAATATATGTTCCATGAATTAAACATTTTGGTTCAATCATTTTAAATTTTTCATGATGTTGTTTTTCTTCCTCATTGTAAGGTGTTTCTTCTTCTTTTATATAATTAAAATCTTCATTAAAATCAAAATTTAATGTTTCAAACTGAGGTTTTATTTCTTTTTGTTCTAAATCAATAAAATCTAAATTTTTATTTATTGTTGATACTTCATTAACATTAGAAATAGGTCTATCTTCATATTTAACTTCTGGAATTAATAAAAGTTTTTCTAAACACGAAGAAACAGTATTAGATATTAAAGTAATTAATTCTTCTTTTTTAGAAAATTTTATATCCATTTTAGTTGGATGAACATTAACATCTATTAAAAATGGATCACAATCAATATTTAAAACTACAATTGGGTATCTATCTTTAGGAAGATATGTATGGTAACTATCAATAATTGCTCTATTAACATCATAGTTTTTTATGCATCTATTGTTAACTAAAATAGTTATACTATTTCTACTTGATCTATTAATTTCAGGATATGAAATATACCCTTTTATTTCATAATCATCATTACTATTTTCTACTTTAGCCATCTTTTTAGTAACACTAAGACCATAAATACTATTAATTACTTTAAGTAAATTACCACTTCCATCTGTATTTAATAAAACCTTAGAATCATTTTCTAATACAAATTTTATATTAGGATAAGATAAAGCCATTTTATTTACATAATCAATAATATTAGCAAGTTCACTATATAAACTTTTTAAATACTTAAGTCTTGCAGGTGTATTATAGAAAATATCACTTACAGAAATTGATGTACCTTTTCTTAAGTCACTTTCTTTAACTTCTTCAATTTTTCCACCATTTACAACTACTTCTGTTCCTGTTTCACCATTTGATGTTTTTATAACCATTTTAGATACACTGGCAATTGATGGGAGTGCTTCTCCTCTAAAACCTAATGTATTTATATTAAATAAATCATCATCATCATAAATTTTACTTGTTGCATGACGAAGTAAACATGTTGTAGCATCGTTTTTATCCATTCCACAACCATTATCTATAACTTTAATTTCTTTTAAACCAGATTCAGTTAATTCTATTTTTATCTCACTTGCTTTAGCATCTATTGCATTTTCAACTAATTCTTTTACAATATTCATAAGCCTTTCTACAACTTCACCAGCTGCAATTTTATTAGAAAGGTTTATATCCATTACTTTTATAATACTCATATTTTACCTACAATAATTTACTTCAATATTTTTATAATTATCATTTATTAAAACAGACTCTACTACTTTATTACCATATACAATATCACTATCATCAATTACAAGTTCACCTTCACAGTAAAAATAAACACAGTAAACTTCTTCATTTGAAAATTCTAGTTTTTCTTTTAACTTTGTTTTCATTTCTTCTGTAATACTATCATCATTTATTTTATCTATACTAGAAAGTCTATCTTTTTTCTTAAAATAAGTTATATAACTATTTCCTATATTATTACACGTATTTTTATTAAATGAAATTTTTTTAGCAAGATATACTTTATTATTATCATTTGTATAAG
>HF999767.1:0-285 GCA_000434175.1 Mycoplasma sp. CAG:611 | reverse complement strand
TAATAAAGTTTATTATTCAAATACTTATCGCTATTAACTATTCTATAATTATTAAATTCATCTATTAAAGTAGCTCTTAAAATGTTTCTTTCTTTATTTCTAGCATCAATTCTATTTCTGCTTATAGACATACCTACAACTGTTGATAATAAAGCAAGTACAACTACAACAGCAAGTAATTCTATTATTGTAAATCCTTTTTTATTTTTCATAAGTTACCTCTTTTCTATATATAATTATAGCATGTTAAAAAGATTTCATAAATAAAAACTTTTAAAATTTATT
>HF999766.1 GCA_000434175.1 Mycoplasma sp. CAG:611 | reverse complement strand
AACTTTCATTATGTATTTTACAATAGAAAATCCTGATATGAAAATGGTTGAAGAATTAGAAAAAAATAGAAAATTAATTGATAGAAATATTGAAGAAAAATCAAATCTTTTATTTGAATTATCACACGAAGTAAGAGAACCTTTAAAAAAGATTAATGAAATAAGTTATAATTATAAAAATACAAATAGTGTAGAAGAGTTACAAGAAAGTTTAAAAGAAATAAATGAAAAAGCAAATGATATGTCTTTATTAGTAAACGATATTTTAGATATATCAATAACAAGTAGAAAAAATATGCAAATATATGAAGAAACATATAATCCTGAAGCATTATTTAAAAAACTAGTAATGAAATTTAAAGAAGAGAATAATAACAGAATAACATTTAGTTATTCAATTCCTGAAAGTATGCCAAAAGAATTATATGGTGATTCGGTTAAATTAAAACAAATAGTAAATACAGTATTAACAAATGCTTTTAAATATACAAAAGAAGGATATGTTGATTTAAAAGTAACAAATATAAATAAATATGATATAGCAAGATTAATCATCACAGTAGAAGATACAGGATGTGGAATGAGTATAGATAAAGTAAATGATATATTAAATAACAATAAAGAATTTAGTAAAGAAGAATTAAATAATTTAGAAAAAATAAATGTAGGAATAAAACTAGCAAATAAACTAGTAATAGAAATGGGCGGCATATTAGTAATAAAAAGTGAAGAAAATAAAGGAACAAAAGTAACAATAATAATAGATGAAAGAATAAAAGAAGATAATTATAATAAAATGCTTGAGGAAGATAATTATTTAAAAAATATTAAAATAGCAATTTTAGGAGATAAGACAAGAAAAATAAATAAAATAAGAGATATATTAAAAGATTATGAAGTAAAAACATATTTAGAAAAAGATGAATTAATAGAACAAATAAAAAAACATGAAAAATATGATTTAATAATATTATTTGATGATATGAAACCAAGTGGAATAGAAGTATTAAAAAGTTTAAAAGAAATAAAGGGGTATAAGACACCAACAGTAGTACTTTTAGAAGATAATAAAATAAGTATAAAAGAACATTATATAAAAGATGGATTTAGTGCTTATTTATTACTAAGTAATATAAATGAAGAAGTAAAAAAATTAGATAAATACCTAAAAGGATAAAGAAAACTTTATCCTTTTAAATTGAAAAACCGTTAAAAGTATGATACAATACACTCATGTTCGTAGTTAAAGGGGGATTTTGTATGGAAAATCTAGAAATATATGGCAATATAAAAGAAAAAAAATACGATTTAATAAAAGAAAGTCCAAAAATAACAGGTTATGCTTCAATTGATAAACCATGGCTTAAATTTCATAGTGAAGAAGCAAAAAATGCTATTATGCCTGATATGAATATGTATGATTATTTATATGAAAGAAATAAAAATAATTTAGATGAAATAGCAATTGATTATTTTGGAAAAGAAATAACTTATAGAGAGTTTTTCAAAAATATTGACAAAGCTTCTGTTGTATTAAAGTCTTTAGGAGTTAAAGAAAATGATAAAGTGACAATATCTTCACCAACAACTCCAGAAACAGCTTATATATTTTATGCTTTATCTAAACTTGGGGCTATTTCTAATATGGTTGACCCAAGAAAAAGTGCTAAGGAAATGGAAGAGTATTGTTTGGAAGCAAATTCAAATTTATTTATTGTTATAGATAAGGTTGCTTCAAAAGCAAAAGATTTTGTTTCAAATAAAATTGTTAATAATGTTGTTGTTTTAAATGCTTCAGCATCATTTCCTAAAAAACTTAAGATAGCTTATAATGTTATGAATTTATCTACAAATTTAAAAAATAAAAAATTACAAAAATGGGATGATTTATTTAAAAAGGCAAGTGGTAATACAATTCCTGCTATATATGATTCAAAAAGACCAGTTGCTATAGTTCACACTGGGGGAACAACAGGTGTACCAAAAGGTGTAATGCTTTCTAATTATAATTTAAATTCTTCTGCTAAACAATGTGAATTGTGTGGTCTAGATTTTAAATTTAAAGATTCATGGTTAAATATAATGCCTCCATTTATTGCTTATGGACTTGGAAATGGATTCCATTTACCACTTTCTATGGGAATGAAGGTAATAATTATTCCAAGCTTTAATCCTAAAAAATTTGGAGAGATATTATTAAAACATAAACCAAATCATGTAACAGGTGTTCCATCTCATTATGGACATTTGCTAGATGATGAAAAGTTGCAAAATGTTTCTTTGGCATTTTTAAAAACGCCAATTGTTGGTGGTGACGGTATGAAAATAGAACTTGAACGTGAAGTAAACAGATTTTTACTAGCACATGGTTCAAGAACAGTAAAAAAAGGTTATGGTCTTAGTGAGTATTCTGCTGCAAGTAATGTTTGTACTGAAACTAATGGTACTAATAAAGAAGGTAGTGTAGGAATACCTTTTGCGCAAACAAATGAAAAAATTGTAGATGTTGAAACTGGCAAAGAACTTCCATATGGTAAGGGATTACTTGGAGAGGTTTATATAAAGGGTCCTAATACTATGCTTGGTTACGATAATAATTTAGAAGAAACAAAAGCAATGATAGATGAAGATAATTGGATTCATACAGGGGATGTTGGTCATATGGATGAAAATGGAAGACTATTTATTCTTGAAAGATTAAAAAGAGTTATAATAAGAGCGGATGGTTTTAAAGTTTTTTCATCAAAAATTGAACAGGCTGTAAATTTATGCGATCAAATAGACAATTCTGTTGCTGTTGCAACGCCTGACTTAACTGAGGCGCAAGGAGAACTACCAGTTGTTTATTTTACATTAAAGCATAATCATTCTAAAAATAAAGAAGAAATTATAAATGAGCTTAAAGAAATATGTCGTGTTAAATTAGCAGAATATGAACAACCAGTTGAATTTATTATAAAAGATGAATTACCATTAACATCAATTGGTAAAATAGATTCATTTAAATTAAAACAAGAACAATATGATAAAGCTGCTTTAGTTAGAAAAAGAAAATAAATGTTTAAAAAGCATTTATTTTTTTTATTATTATGATATACTTAAACTATATGATAGGTGGTGTATCTTATGCAAATGGGAATTGCTAGTATAGGAACATGTGTATTATTTGGAGTAATATTATTAATTATTTACTTTTCTAAAAAAAGAATAAATGGTAAGGAAACAAAATTATATAACTATCTTTTAGTTCTTAGTTTTATTGGTTTAATAATTGAAATTTTATGTTGTATAACGGTAGCTAATCAAGAAAAATTTAGTTTTCTTACAATACTAGTTAATAGATTATGGCTTTTACATATTTCTAATTGGTTATTTTTATTTACAGTTTACATAGTAAACATTTCCTTTAGAAAAAATATTGGTAAAATGTATAATCATATTAAAAGATTTTTATTAGTTTTATATTTTATAAGTGTAATTTTACTTTTAGTATTACCATTAAATTATTATTATGAAAATGATATTGTCTATTCATATGGAGCAAGTACTAATTATTTATCATTTTTGGCTTTATGTTGTATTATTTTTTGGGTAATATCAATTGTGTCTAATAAAAATAATATTGAATGGAAAAAATATATTCCACTTTTCTCCTTAATTGGCTGTGTTTTAATTGCTTTATTAATAAGAATAAATAATCCTGGATTTTTAGTAATATCAGTTACACTTTTTTTAACAACTTTCATTATGTATTTTACAATAGAAAATCCTGATA
>HF999765.1 GCA_000434175.1 Mycoplasma sp. CAG:611 | reverse complement strand
TTATCTATTCTCATATTTAATTTTAAAAATGTTTTATTCTTTAAATTATAAATAACATTTTTTAATAATACAATTAATAAAAAGATTATAAAACTATATATTAAAACATTATTAAGTTCTAATTTTTCCAAAATTACTTTAAAATAGTAATTAAATAAGATAGTCATAATAATGTAAAATATAGATAATAAAATGCTTTTAATTATTATATTTTTATTAATTTTTAATAAAGACTTTATCACATTTTTAAATCTTTTATCTTTTTCTTTTTGCATTTTTTTATCATCAAATAAGATAAAGATATTAGTCGTTTCTTCATTAAATTCTTCATATGTGATAGTTTTTATTCCTATTGCAGGATCTAAAATAACCAAAGTTTTATTTTTATTATTTTTTTCAAAAATGACTATGTAATGAAAATAGTTTTTGTCTTTTATTATGTGTGCTATACAAGGCAAATGTTTAATTGTTAAAGTATCTAAAGTTGTTCTTACTCCTTTAGCATTAAGTCCTAATTTTTTACTAGAAGAAATAAGTTCATATGCTGTTGTTCCCTGGGAAGTTGTTTTTCTTACAACATCATTTGATTTTATTTTCTTTCCATATTGTAAAAAGATTGTTTTTAATGCTGCCACTCCACAATCATACATATTTTCTTGCAACACAAACTTATAATTTTTTGTCATATTTTTTTACCCTCCATATAATTATATTGACAAAAAATAAAAAGACCTAAATTTTAGGTCATTTTTTTAAAATAATTTTAAAATATCATTAAATGTTATATAAATCATTAAAACCATTAGCAAGATAAAACCAATTGAATGAATTGTATTTTCTACTTTTGGACTTACTGGACTACCTTTTAATTTTTCAATTATTAAAAATAGAATTCTTCCTCCATCAAATGCTGGGAATGGTAATAAATTTATAACACCAACATTTATACACAAAAGAGCAATTAAACTCATTATTGAGGCTAAACCTTGACTTCTAACTTGTCCGACAATACTATAAATACCAACTGGACCACTTAAACTATTAACAGGAATATTACCTGTAAATAACCCTTTTAAAACAATAAACATTTGCTTAAAATAAGCACCTTCTTGATCTATTGAATATTTAAATGCAGATGCTAAACCTGGTTTTGCTTTACTTGCTAAAGTTGATACCCCAATAAAATATTTTTCTGTTCCATCATCTTGTTTTATTTTTTCAGGATTAATTATATATGTAACAATAGATTTATCTTGTTTTTCTACCTTAAAAGAAACTGGTTTAGATAAATCTTCAATAGTTAAGTAAACAAATATATCATCAAAATATTTAATTTTATGATTATTTATTTCTAAAACTTTATCTCCTTTTTCAAGACCGGCTTTTGCTGCAGGAGAATTATAATTAACTTCATTTAAAACAGGTGTTAAGTCTCTTGCAGTATAAAAACTTCCTATCATAAATAACATTAAAAATGCAAAAATGAAATTAAACCCAACTCCCATAACCATAACTAAAAACCTTTGAAATACATTTTTATCTTGTAAATTATGTCCTTTATGTTTTGTTAAATCAACATCTTGTTCTTCCCCTGCTAAAGAAACAAAACCTCCAAGTGGAAAACATCTAATTGAATATTGTGTTTTATCTTTAGCAATATGTTTAAATATTACTGGCCCAAAGCCTAAAGAAAACTCATAAACATGAACTCCTACAATTTTAGCAAACAAGAAATGTCCTAATTCATGTACAAAAACAGTAATTCCTAAAACAAGTATAAATAATAATAATGTAAGTATTGTATTCATAAAAATCCTCCTTAAAACATACCCATAAATAATATATATGTTAAACTTATAAAAATTAAACTATCTAATCTATCTAATATTCCACCGTGTCCTGGGATTAAATTAGAAAAATCTTTTATATTAAACCTTCTTTTTATTGAAGAGAAAAATAAATCTCCAAATTGCCCCATTATACTTAAGAGTAATGTAATTAATATTAAAACAAATATATTTATATTTAATTTACATGTAAAAACAATAAATAAAACAGATATAAAAACACCAAATATTGTTCCTATAACAGATCCTTCGATTGTCTTATTAGGACTAATTTTAGGACATAATTTATGTTTTCCAAATAACGTGCCTCCAAATAAAGCAAAAGTATCAGTCATCGTAGCTATTAATATAATATATACAAAATAAAAAATACTTTTTTCTCTAATCATATTAAATGCTATAAAAGAAATACTAATAAAAATTATACTACCTATAACATATAAAGCATCACTTAAATTATATTTTTCTTTTTCTTCAATAAATACAACTGAAATAAAAAATAATAAAAACAATATTGGAAAGAAATATAAATTAGAAAAAATAGAAAAACTATTACTAAAATATATTACTAACATAACACTTATAATAGATATTATCTTTATAAAAAGTGGCATATTATTTTTTTGTTTCAGTAATTCATACATCGAACATGCACCTAGTACAACTGTACCTACTTTTAAGTAAAGTCCTCCAAATACAATTAAAGGAAGTACAATCAAAATCATAACAATTGCACTTATTATTCTTTTTTTCAAGTTCTCACTTCCTATCATCAATTGTAATTATAATATATTTTTTTAATTTTGTATATAAAAAGACATAAATATTTTAAAACTTATGTCTTATAAATTATTCGTTTGTTATTACAAAGTGAGAAGAGGCATATGGACTCGAACCACC
>HF999764.1 GCA_000434175.1 Mycoplasma sp. CAG:611 | reverse complement strand
TTTTTAGAGTAAAATAAGTTTTATTAACAAAAAAACTAATCCAATTTGGATTAGTATTTATCAAACTCGAAAAGTTCGAGCACATTTCACAATGGGGCGATATATGAGGATCGAACTCATGCATACTTGTTCCACAGACAAGCGTGTTAACCACTTCACCAATATCGCCATAAAAATTATTACTTTTATATGATAACATTAAATTAACACTTTTGCAAGACTTAACATATAAACTTTATAAAAATTTAGTGAAAATATAATAAATTACTTATTTATCCTGTTATAATAAAAAAGAAGTACTAAACTTCCCATCCAATCTGGGAACCTCAACACTTCTTTATGCAAGTAATATACCATAATTAAATAGCAATGTCAAATCAGATACATCATCTGCTAAATATTCTATTCCAATAAATAAAAATAATACACATTTTTATTATTTATAGTTATTAACCCATTCAATAAAAAATGATAAACATAACCTAATATGGGGAGGAAAAATATTATGAATAACTATTATGATTATGATTTTAACAATTATAATTACTCTAATAATAATGTAAATAATAATATAGATCCATATAAAGGATTTATACGTGGTAATATATTTGATAACTTATATGATCCTTATAAAAATTATAAACCATATGAAATAAATCCAAACAATGAAAAAGATTATATGATGTTATTACTTCAAATATATGATTTTAACTTAGTTGACTTAAATTTATATTTAGATATCTACCCAAATGATACTAATATGCTTAATTTAAGAGATAAATATTTAAAAGAATATGAAACTGCTAAGAAAAATTATGAAACAAAATATGGTGCTATTACAACGTATAGTGAAACACTAAACAAAACACCATGGAATTGGGACTCATCTTTTCCTTGGGAGGTGAATAAGTAATGTGGAAATATGAAAAAAAATTACAATATCCTATTAATATAAAAAGAAAAGATCTAAATCTTGCTAAAACTATTATTACTCAATATGGTGGTGCTAATGGAGAACTTGCTGCTGCTCTTAGGTATTTAAATCAAAGATATACAATGCCTACTGATAAAGGAAAAGCTCTTTTAACTGATATTGGTACAGAAGAACTAGGTCATGTTGAAATGATTTCTACAATGCTTTATCAACTAATGAAAGATGCAACACTTGAAGAATTAAAACAAGCTGGACTTGATACTCATTATGCTGAACATAAAAAAGCGTTATATCCAACAGATGCTAATGGTGTACCTTTTACTGTAGCATACTTTGCCACTACTGGTGATCCTATCGCCGATTTATCTGAAGATATGGCTGCAGAACAAAAAGCACGCGCTACATATGAAAATTTAATAGATTTAACAAACGATCCAGATGTCATTGCACCACTTTTGTTTTTAAGACAAAGAGAAATAGTACATTTTACTAGATTTAAAGAATTATATAATGAATATATGAATATGTATAAAAAAAATAGTTAAAAAACTATTTTTTTGTTGAAAGTAATATAAAGTTATTAACACTTATACATATAAATGCTAAAACTATTATTATATAATTTATTAAATAATACATATTATCAATTGTATAAGTAAAATCATTAATTGAATTAATATATTTTTGTGAAACAATAAACACATAAATATATAATAATATAACTAATATATTTTGAAAATTATTATTATTTAAATATTTATTTTTACATCCATAAAAATACAAATCAAGTAAAAGATAAACAATTACAAAAATTATAAATATTGTTCCTATAAAATCTAATTCTTTAATATTAGGGATTAATCTTATAAGACCTATCATAAAAAGAATAAACAATATATTTCTTAAACGATATATAATACTACTTAACTTATTCATTTTTAAAAAAATCCTTTCTTAAATCTTCTTCCTGTTTAAATAAATCTTTAAACTCTTCTCTTAAACTTACAATACCTTTATTTATAACATCAGGATATATAGCAGTACTATTTTTTATTGCTTTTTCTATATGTTCTATTGTTACTATTTGTTTATTATCAAAAACAGCTTCAGAAAATGCTTGTGTAAGAAGGGTTAATGCTATATCAGGATATCTTCCTTCTGTTTCATAAACTCTATTAAATTCTTTAGTAATATCAACGATGAAAGCCATTATTTTTTCTTGAATAAAACTTGTATATGCTAATTTAGCATTCATATTTTTTTCTATTTTAGGAAGAGTACCCATAAGAATTTTTATAGTCATTTCTCTATCAGGTTCTTCCACTTCTATTTTAGTAAATCTTCTTACGAATGCTTTATCTTTTAAGATATATCTTTCATATTCATTTGATGTTGTTGCACCGATTACTTTTATATCACCACGTCCTAAACCTGTTTTAAACATATTAGCAAAATCAAGTGCATTATCACTATTAGAATTAATTAAAGTATGGATTTCATCAACAAACAAAATAAATTTTTCTTTTGTTTTAATTTCATCAATTAAAGCTTGAACTCTTGTATCCCCAGTATCTTTAACTGTACCTACCAAAGCTTGTGTATCTATTTTAACAATTTCATAACCTTTTAAAGCATCAGGAACTTCATCTTTTTGTATTTTATATGCAAGTCCTTCCACTATAGCAGTTTTACCAATACCAGGTTTACCAGTTAATATAGCAGATTTATCCGGTGTTAACAAAACTAATATTAATTTTTTTAATTCATCTTCTCTTCCTATCGCTGGATTAGTTATATATGTTTTCGAAGTAAAATTATCTCCATAACGATTTATAATACTATATTCATTTTCTTGCATAAAAAATCATGTCCTTTCACTTATATCTTATATTATTAGTATAATTGAATTTTAACATTTATACAATAATTTATTTGAACTTTTAACTAAATTAAGTTATAATTGTTATAAGAATAAAATATGAAAGGGGTAGATATATGTATTTGTTTTTTCTTATATTTGGAATTGTATTTATCTTAACCGCAGGAATATTTATAAATTATATATATGAATTTTTTCCAATAAACAAAATAACTAATTTTATTTATTCAACAAATAATAATCATTTATTTAATGATATTAGTATATTAAATATACCTATTGTTATTTGGGGATTATTTGAACTACCTATTTTTGGAAAGAATCCTAATTTTATATTTTCACTTCTTACAAACTTATTTATATCTTGTGCAATTATTTATATAATTAAATATGGAAGTGAAATATTATTTAATAAGAAAGATAATTTTATTAATATTATATCACTTGTTGTCGCATCAATTATAGGAACAACTGTATCAATCTTAATTTTAAGAATTACACCAATATTTAATTTTAATATTTATATATCTTTAATTGGTTATATTCTTATTGTAATTGCACTTATTATAAATAGATTAAATAATAATTAAAAAGATAGCTTTCAAAATCAATTTTGAAAGCTATCTTTTTTTATTTTTCAAATATATAATATTTTTTCTTTCCTCTTCTTATTATGTTGTACTTTCTATTGTTATCTATTATATAATTTTCATCATTAATAACTTCACCATTTAATGTAATTGCATTATTTTTAATAAATTCTCTTGCTTCTCTTTTAGATGATGCTACAGAATTAGAAACTAATAAATCTATAAGTGGTAAATTTTCTAATTTTAATTTATCGAATTGTTTAAAAGCATCTTCTATCTCTTCATCACTAAGTTCATTAACATCACCTGAAAATAATACTTTAGAGATATGTTTTGCCTTGTCAAATGAATTTTTTCCATGAAGGAATGTTATTACCTCTTCAGCAAGTTTTTCTTGTGCTAGACGCTTTTCTGGGGTTTTAAAATGTTCTTGTTCTATATTTTCAATTTCTTCTTTTGATAAGAATGTTAATTTTTTTAAATAATCTATTACCATTTTATCATCAGTGTTGATTAAATATTGATATAATTCATAAGAAGAAGTCTTAGTTTCATCAAGCCATAAAGCATTACCTTCAGTTTTTCCAAATTTAACACCATTTGAATCTAAAATTAAAGGCATTGTAAAGCCATATAGTTTTACATCTAATTTTTTACGAGCAAGTTCAATACCTGTAGTGATATTACCCCATTGGTCCGAACCTGCTACTTGAAGTGTAACACCTTTATTTTGATACAAATGAACGAAATCCATTGCTTGCATTAACATATAAGAAAATTCACAATATGTAATTCCTTCATCTAATCTCCTTTTTATTATATCTTTATCAAGCATATAATTAACATTTATATATTTTCCATATTCCCTAAAGAAATCTAAAAAGTTAATTTCTTTGGACCAGTCATAATTATTAACTACATCAAAACCAAATATTTCTTTTGCTTGTTTTGTTAAACCTTCAACATTTTTTAAAACTTGTTCTTTTGATATCATTGGACGTTCTTTACTAGGCTTTGGATCTCCAATTAAGCCTGTAGCACCCCCAATTAAAAGAATAGGATGATGACCATATTTAGCAAGCCTTGATGCGATTAAAAACGAACTAAAATGTCCTATATGCATTGAATCTGCTGTAGGATCTGTTCCAATATAAAATGTTAGTTTCTCATTATTTAATTTATCTTTTAACTCTGGATCGCTAAAATCCTTAATAAGTCCACGATACATTAAATCTTCATATAAATTCATAAAAATACCTTCCTTTCAAAAAAAATATTATAAATATAGAAACGAACTATTCGTGGTACCATTCTACTTTATAATATTAATATTACCTTTTTCTCTTAACGCGAGTAACGATTTAGTTCAAGAATTGTATTTCATTTTATAAATTTGATTCATTTTCAACAACCATGAATTTTCTTATTACTATTTACAAAACTACTAAAGTTCTATCAATACTAAATTTATGAATTAAATATAACACATTAATATATATAAAGTCAATATTATTAATATTTTTGCATAAAAAAAATCATTAGCGACTACCTATTTTAGCATTATACTATCTTCGGCGTTAAAGAGCTTAACTTCTAGGTTCGGGATGGGACTAGGTGTACCCTCTTTGCTATCGTCACTAATGAAATAAAATTTAGAGAAATAATTCTCTGAAAACTAAGATAATGTATAAAATCAAAATATATAACCATTAATATCAATTAGGGTTAAATCCTCGATCTATTAGTATCAGTCAGCTCAACATATCACTATGCTTCCACCTCTGACCTATCAACCAGATAGTCTTTCTGGGATCTTACTTGTAAACAATGGGAAAACTCATCTTGAGGGAGGCTTCACGCTTAGATGCTTTCAGCGTTTATCCTTTCCATACATAGCTACTCTGCACTGCCACTGGCGTGACAACAGATACACCAGAGGTATGTTCATTCTGGTCCTCTCGTACTAAGAACAACTCCTCTCAATTTTCCTACGCCCACGACGGATAGGGACCGAACTGTCTCACGACGTTCTGAACCCAGCTCGCGTGCCACTTTAATGGGCGAACAGCCCAACCCTTGGAAGCAACTCCACCTCCAGGATGTGACGAGCCGACATCGAGGTGCCAAACACCACCGTCTATGTGAACTATTGGGTGGTATCAGCCTGTTATCCCCGGGGTAACTTTTATCCGTTAAGCGACGACCATTCCAT
>HF999763.1:4930-13842 GCA_000434175.1 Mycoplasma sp. CAG:611 | reverse complement strand
TTGTAATTTCCAATAAATAGCTTAAAATAGCTTAAAAATAATCTTGTTAACTTATGATTTATCATAAGTTTTTTCTTATTATATTAATTATTTTAATTGTTATATAAATATATTGGATACCGTATGATATTATTAAAGGCCACATATTTATATTAAGGTATGTTAAGGTAAATAATAAACTTGTTTTTATAATAACAGCAATTATATTAATTTTCATTAATTCTTTTGATTTATCCATAGCTTGCATGCATATTGATAAAGGGTTTAAGATATAAGATATTAAAAAGATAATCGAGGTTATTTTTAAATAATTTGATCCTAGGGTAGTATTAAATAATAGTTTTAAGCATTCTTTAGGAAATATAAATAATATTATAGTGAAAATAGCACCTATAATTAATGATAAATTACACGCAAGAAGTAGTTTTCTTTTTGTTTCTTTATATTTTTTGTTTGCATAGCTTTTTGTAACAGCAGGAAGTAAAGCATTTGATATTGCACCACTTAAAAAATTTGGCATCATAACCATTGGTAAAACATAACCTGATATTATTCCATATTCTTTAGTTATATAAGTTGTTTGATATCCTAGTTTTAGAAAAACAAATGTAATAATAATGGGTTCTAAAAATAAACCAATTGATGAGATTAATCTTGATGTTGTCGTGGGAATAGATATAGAAAATATATCTTTAATATTATTTAAATCAGGTTTTATATCATTTTTATTTATTTTTGTTTTATTAGGCATAAATAAAAGAAGTGTTACAATACTTAAACTTTCACTTAAACAATTTATAAATACAAGTCCTGATACGGCATAACTAATGTTTATTTTTAATAAATAGGGTATTATAAATATAATGGATATTATTCTTGTTATTTGTTCTATCATGTTGGATACTACATTTGGAAACATTTTTTCTTTACCAAAGAAGTATCCTTTTATAATACTTGATGTTGTTATAAAAGGAAGTGTTATACCAATAGATATGATTGGATAATAAAGTATTTCATTATGGAGTAAATTATTAGCTATAAAGGGTGCTAAAATAATTATAATAATTATTAAAAATATATTAAAAATAATAGCTATGGGAAGAAAACCTAAAACTAATTTTTTATTATTTCTTGTTCCTTCTGCGACAAGTTTACTAATAGCGGTAGGTAAACTTAACGTAGCAATTGTAATAAATAAATTAAATGTTGGTAAAACTAACATATAAAGACCTAAACCATCTACACCAATTACACGTGTTGTAATAATTCTTATAACCATACTAAGAATTTTAGTAATGAATCCTCCTAATGCTAAAATTAATGCTTTTTTTATAAATTTTTCTTTCATTTATTTCACCTAAATAATTATATGAATAAATAGTAATAAAAAACATTAAAAATTGTTATCGGGTAGCTCATGGTTCTTTCGTGGTGGCAACTATAACACTAGTGCGCTCTCGGGAGTGTTTTTCTTCAACAACCGCAATGGTGATTCAAGCAACATCAGCTCTTCGCGCCCCGTAATTTCCAATAAATAACCCCACAGGGGTATTTATTGGAAAAGAACTAGAAAACCCAAAATGAAAGAAGTAGAAATTAAGTAATTAATAAAATTTTAAGAATTATGATTAGTCATAGTTCTTTTATTTTTGATAAAAATATGGAAAAAGTGTATATTTTTTGGTATAATATTTAAGAGTTCAATTATTTAGTAATTAGAAAGAAGGAAATTATGGATAAATTAAGTAAGGAAGAAGTTTTACATGTTGCTAAACTTGCAAGATTAGAACTTAGTGATGAAGAGATAGAAAAGTATAGAAAAGATTTAAAGGATTTATTTGATGAAATAGAAAAAATACTTTTAGTTAATGAAAGTACAGATGAATTATTAATTAGTCCTTGTGATAATCCTTGTAGTTTAAGGGATAAATCTTATGTATATGAAATAGATAAAAAACCTGTTTTAGCTAATGCACCAAATGTATATGAAGATTATATCGAAGTAAGGGGTGTTTTTGATGAATAATTATTTAGATTTAGGTATAACAGAAATAAATAAATTATTGAAAGAAAAGAAAATATTACCTATTGATTTAGTTAATGAAGCAATTGATCGTATTGAAAAAAATAGTGATTTAAATTGTTTTATTACATTAAATAAAGAAGAAGCTTTAAAATGTGCTAAAGAACTTGAAAATAAAGAAGTTGATAATCTTTTATTTGGTCTTCCTATAGCCATTAAAGATAATATTTGTACTAAGAATATAAGAACAACTTGTGCTTCTAAAATGTTAGAAAATTTTGTTCCAATATATGATGCTTTTGTAATATCTAAGCTTAAAGAAAAAGGTATGATTATTATTGGAAAGCTTAATATGGATGAGTTTGCATGTGGTTCTACTAACAGGACAAGTTATTTTGGGAATGTTTTAAATCCATGGGATAAAACATGTATTCCAGGTGGTTCAAGTGGTGGTGCTGCAGCTTGTGTTAGTGCAAGACTTACACCATTTGCTTTAGGAACTGATACAGGAGGAAGTATAAGACAACCTTCTTCAATGTGTGGAATAGTAGGTTTAAAACCAACATATGGAAGGGTATCAAGATATGGCTTAATTGCTTTTTCATCTTCACTTGATCAAATTGGACCAATGACAAGAAATGTATATGAAAATGCTCTTTTATTAAATGCTATTAGTGGAAAAGATAATCGTGATTTAACAAGTTTTGATACTTGTGAAGATTTTACATCTTTAATTGGAGAAGATATAAAAGATTTAAAAATAGCTATTCCTAAATTTTATCTATCAGATATAATTAATGAAGAAATATTAAATAAATTTAATGAAGTGTGTTCTATGTTAAAAAAAAGTGGTGTAACTATTGATATTGTAGATCTTCCTTATTTAGAAAATTCAGTTAGTTTATATCAAATAATAGCACTTGGAGAATTAAGTAGTAATTTAGCTAGGTTTGATGGTATAAAATATGGTTATTCAAGTTCAAATGCTAGTTGTATGGAAGAAGTTTATACAAAAACAAGAAGTGAAGGTTTTGGGGAAGAAGTTAAAAGAAGAATAATGGTAGGATCTTATTTATTAAGTGGTGTTAATGCTAGAAAGTATTATGAAAAAGCTTTAAAAATAAGAAAAAGTATTGATAATTCTTTTAAAAATATATTTTCTTCATATGATCTTATGATAGGACCTACAACAACTTCATATGCTTATGATTTAAATAGTAATAATAATGATGCTTTAAAGAGTTTCTATGATGATATTTTAACTAATCCTGTTAATATGACAGGCAATCCTGCACTTAGTATGCCAATTGGTTTTTCTAAAAATAATTTACCAATTGGACTTCAAATAATTGGTAATAAATATGATGAAAAAACAATATATAAACTAGCAAGTTATATAGAAAAAGAACTAGATTTAAATTTAATTCCAGGAGGTTTTTATGAAAAATAGTTATGTACCTACGATAGGAATTGAAGTTCATGTTGAACTTAAGACAAATACTAAGATATTTAGTCCTAGTAAAAATAGTTACGATGAATGTGTTAATGTTAATATAAATGAAATAGATTTAGCATATCCTGGTGTTTTACCTACAGTTAATAGTGAAGTGGTTGAAAAAGCATTAAAGGCATCTTTAGCATTAAATTGTTTAATTAATAAAAAAATGCATTTTGATCGTAAAAATTATTATTATCCTGATTTACCAAAAGGTTATCAAATAACACAAAATAAAACTCCGATTGGTTATGATGGTTATGTTTTAATAAATACAAATGATGGTGTTAAGAAAATAGAAATAGAAAGAATACATATGGAAGAAGATACTTGTAAAAGTATTCATATAAATAATAAAACGCTTTTAAACTATAATAGAGCAGGTGTTCCATTAATTGAAATAGTAACAAAACCATGTATTTCAAATGGAGATGAAGCTGTTAAGTATCTTGAAGAATTAAAAGAAACTTTATTTTATTTAGGAGTAAGTGACTGTAAAATAGAAGAAGGTTCAATGAGAGCTGATGTTAACGTATCAGTTAGCAAAGATAATAAACTTGGAACAAAGTGTGAAGTTAAAAATATTGGTTCAATTTCAAATGTTAAAACAGCAATTGATTATGAAATAAACCGTCAAATAGATCTTCTTGAAAAAGGTGTAAAAATTGAAGAAGAAACAAGAAGATTTGATGCTAAAACATCTTCAACTATTCTTATGCGTAAAAAAGAAGTTGGAAATGATTATAGATATTTTCCTGAACCTGATATTCCATATTTATATTTAGAAGATTCGTATATAAATGAAGTTAAAGAAAGTATAAAACTTTTACCTAATGAAAGAAGAAATATTTATAAAAGTAAAAATATAAGTGATATTAATATAGAAAAACTAATCGCTAATAAATCTTTATCTGATTATTTAAATAAATATATAGATTTTGATATTGATTTTAAAATAGCTAGTAATATATTACTTGGTGATATAACAAGTTATTTAAATAAAAATAATATGTCTATTTATGATACTAATTTGGATAAAAACTTTGTAAATATTGTAAATATGTTAAGTAAAAATGTTATATCTTCTAAAATATTTAAAGATATACTAGAAGAAGTGTTAACAAGTAATTTAAGTGTTGAAGAAATATTAAAAGAAAAAAATATATCATTAATGTCTGATACAAGTAAACTAGAAGAAATTATAAAAAAAGTATTAAAAGAAAATGAAACATCCGTAAATGATTATAAATCAGGAAAACAAAATGCTTTAAAATTTTTTATGGGAATGATTATGAAAGAAACAAAAGGTAGTGCTAATCCTAAAATAGTTAATGATATGTTAATTGATTTACTGTCAAAGGATGTAAATTGATTATTATAAAATAATAATGTATAATAATTACATAAAATAAGGAGTGATTGATTATGAATATTAAAAAAACATTAAAAAATAATAAATATTCTTGTATAGCAATTGGTATTTTTGTTGTTGTAATTATCGCAGGATTTCTTTTATACAAACTATTATTTCCAAATACAGGTACACCAATTTATGGAAATAGGTTAGATGGAATCAACGATGTTAATTACACAAAAGATAGTTTAAATGTAATTGCAGAAAAGATTAAAGAAGAAAAGGTTGTTAATGCTGAGATTAATGAAAATGGTAAAATAATTAATGTTATTGTTACTGTTAGTGAGAAGCCTAAAAAAGAAGATGCAACTAAGTTTGCTAAAATAATTTTAGATAATTCTACTAAAGAACAAATAAATTATTTTGATTATCAATTATTTGTAAAAAGTGAAAAAGAAGATTATAAAGAAAACTCTATAATAGGATATAAAAATAAAACTGCTAAGGATTTTACATATTCTATTGGAAAAGAAAGTACTAAAAAGGAGTAATACATGAAAAAAACAAAGAAAAAAAGTCCTAAAAAAATAATAAAATTATTAATTGTTCTTTTCATTTTACTTGTTGTAGGACTTGGAATATATTATTTTTTAACAAGTGAAGATGAAGAAAATAGTTTAACAATTCTTGAAAAACAATGGATTGAAAATAATAAAGAAACATTAATTGATATTGAAGTTCCTAATAATTTAGGAATAATATCAAATAATGGTGAAGGAGTTATTTTTAGCTTTCTTGATTATTTAGAAAAAACAACATCTTTAAGATTTAATAAAATATCTTATGATTATCCTAATTATAAAGAAAATGAAACAAATATCTTATCAATTGCAACATTAAAAAATGATGCTAAAATAAAAAATAATGATATGTTAATTTTAGAAGATTCTTATGTTGTAATAGGTAAAACTTCATCATCTTATAATGATGAAAAATTTTTAAATAATACAATTATTGGAGTTTTAACTAACGATAATGATGTTGTTACTTCATATTTAAAAGAATCAAGAGTAACAATTAAAACAGGTAGTGATTATAATACCCTTGCTTCAATGTTAAAATCAGGTAGTGTTAATTATATAATTGTACCTAGATATGCTAATTTTGATTCTATTGTTAAAGGTAATAATACATATATTAATTATTATTTAAATAATTTGTCTAATAAAATAGTTTTAAGAATGAGTAATGATGAAAAGTTAAATACAATTGTTAGAAAATTATTAGAAATATGGTTAAATGATAAATATAGGAAAGATTTAGAAACTTCTTTAATTGATTATTATGAAGAAAATGGTAATATAACATCTTTAGAAAAAGCAACATTAACTAGTAAAGTATATAAATATGGTTATGTTAAAGATTTAGCGTATAACTTTGTTAGAAATAAAGATTTATATGGTATAAGTGGAGAGTATATTAATACTTTAATTAATATGACTAATATGGATGTTGAATTTGTTGAATATAAAGATAAAAATGCTTTAAAAGAAGCACTTAATAATAAAAAAGTTGATATTGCTTTTATTAACTTTAATTATGAAAATGATTCTTATAAAAAAACATCAAGTCCATTTATTGAAAAATTTGTTGCTATTAGTAAAGAGTATAAAAATATAGATAATAAATATGGTTTAGTAAATAATAAATTATATTTAAAAAATGATGATTTATTATATGAATATATTAAAAATAATATAAATGCTAGTATTAAAGAAATAAAATCATATACATCAAATATAGATTCTGATGGAATAATGATTTTAGATGAAAATGATTATTTATATTTAAAAGAAAATGAACTTAAAAATTATAAATATTTATTTAGTGATTCTTTTGATGGAAACTATCATTTTGTTATAAATAACAAAGAAGAAGTATTATATAATTTATTTAATTTTATTTTAAATAATACAGATAATAAAGAATATAAAAATATTGGTTTAAGTAATGTTATAATAACAACTACAGACGATAGTAATTTAAGAGGATTATATATAATAATACTTGCTATTATTCTTGTACCAATTATAATTAGTTTATTTAGCATAGTGGTTTTAAAAGGAACAAGAAAGTTAAAAATAACAAGAAAAGAAGAATTCTTAAAATATAATGATATGTTAACTAATTTAAAAAATAGAAATTATTTAAATGCTAATATTGAAAAATGGGATGACACTAAAGTATATCCTAGAACTATTATAGTAATAGATTTAAATAATTTAAAATATGTAAATGATAATTACGGACATGAAGAAGGAAATAATTTAATTAAAAAAGCAGGAGCTATATTAATTAATACTCAACTTGAAAAAAGTGAAATAATAAGAACTGATGGAAATGAATTCTTAATATATTTAATAGGTTATAGTAAGAGTCAAATATCTACTTATATTTCTAAGTTATCTAAAGAATTTGAAAAATTACCTTATAATTTTGGAGCTGCGATAGGTTATAGTATGATCGAAGATGAAATAAAAACAATTGATGATGCGATTAATGAAGCTACAATTGATATGAGAAAAGATAAGGAAAATTACAAATAAAAGGAGAAATTTATGAAGAAAATATTAAAAAGATTTATGGAAGTATTAAAAACGCCAGAACTTCGTATTTTACCAGGTCAACTTGCTTTTTACTTTCTTATGTCAATAATACCTATTATTATGTTAGTATTTCTTCTTGTTTCTCGTTTAACTATTGATGTTAATATAATAGAGACTCTAGAAAAAACATTGCCTGATGCTTTAGCTAAACTTTTATTACCCCTTGTAAATATGAATATTTCAAATATTCCATTTGCTATTTTATTTGTTGGTTATTTAGTTTTAGCATCAAATGGACCTAGGTCAATTTGTATTGCATCAAATGCATTATATAAATTAGAACAACCTAATACAATAGATTTATATATAAAATCATTTGTTATGACAATATTTATGATTATATTATTTATATTTATGATATTTATACCAATATTTGGTGAAACAATAATAAAATTTATATTAGATTTATTTAATTCATCATTTATCTTTTCTAAATATAAAGTTTTATATGATATAATTAAAGTATTAATATCATTTGTATTTATATATGTAAGTGTAAAAGCATTATATACAATTGCTCCTAATTCTAAAATAGAAACTAAAAAAGCAACAAAAGGAGCATTATTTTGTAGTTTTACTTGGATTATTGCTACATCAATATTTAGTTTCTACATATCAAATATAGCAAATTATACTTTATTATATGGTAATTTTGCTAACATTCTTATTCTACTTCTTTGGATATATTTGCTTGCTTATCTTTTTGTAATAGGAATGGCTATAAATATTAATGTATATTATAAAAAATAAATGGAAGTGAAAAGATGAAGGGAAATAAAATTAAAAAAAAGATAGTTGAATTTTTTAAGCAAACAAAAAAAGTAATAAAAGATAATCCTTTATTATTTGTTTTTGTTGTAGGCACTTTATTAAATGATATTCTTTTAAGAGCTTTTACAATAGGACAAATTTATAAAATATCACCTTTTGTAGTAGATTTATTTGTTACATTAATTTTTGCAAGTATTTATTTTTTAATAAAAGAAAAAAATAGATTTAAATATTTATTTATTCTTTCTATTATATCTACGATTGTTTGCATTGCTAATTCAATTTATTATAGTTATTACAGTAGTTTTATTTCTGTAACTTTTATATCTTTTGCTTTTACTAATACTGAAACAGGAGATGCTAATGTTGTAGGTAATTTATTAAAATTAAAATATTTTATTTTTATATGGTTGCCAATATGTTTATATATTGTAAATAAAAGAAAGACAGTAAAATTAAAGGAAACTTATGGTAAAGAATATTATAAATTTACTTTAAAATGGATATTAATATCACTTATTATTTGTGTTTGTAGTTTAGAATATGTAGCATATGCAAGACTTATATCCCAATGGAATAGAGAATATATTGTTAATAATTTTG
>HF999763.1:0-4902 GCA_000434175.1 Mycoplasma sp. CAG:611 | reverse complement strand
ATTTTGGAGTTTATACTTATCAAATTAGTGATGTTTTAAAAAGCATTTCACCTTCGATGGCAAGTATGCTTGGAAGTGATAAAGCAAGAAAAGAAATAAATGATTATTATGATAACAAAAAGAATAATAATTATTATAA
This sequence comes from Mycoplasma sp. CAG:611, assembly GCA_000434175.1. GTDB lineage: Bacteria > Bacillota_I > Bacilli_A > RF39 > UBA660 > CAG-611. The sequence goes on along the minus strand of HF999763.1, from coordinate 4,763 downwards.
TGAATATACAAACTTTTTTGAAGGTAAAAATGTTATTGCAGTACATGCTGAAAGTATGCAAAGAGTAAATATGGATATTAGTTTTAATGGTATTGATGTTACACCAAATTTAAATAAACTTGCTAAAGAAGGAATATATTTTAGTAATTTCTATTCTCAAGTAAGTTTTGGTACAAGTAGTGATACAGAGTTTACTATAGCAACAGGACTTCTTCCAAGTAAAGTTGGAACAGTATTTATAAATTATGCAGACAGGGAATATGTAAGTATGTATAATCTTTTAAAAGAAAAAGGATATACGACTGTTTCTATGCATGCTAATGTAGGAAATTTTTGGAATAGAAATAAAATGTATACAAAACTAGGTTATGATTATTTCTATGATAAATCTTCTTATGAAATAGATGAAACAATAGGATTTGGACTTTCTGATAAATCATTTGTAAAACAGTCAGTTCAAAAATTAAAAAAATTAGAAAAAGAAAAAGGAAAATTTTATGCAACCTTAATTACTTTAAGTAATCATACACCTTTTGAAGATGTTGATAAGTATGGAGAATATGATGTTAGCATGAGCGTTGATGGTGTAAGATATGATTATATGGAAAATACAAAACTTGGTAATTATTTTAAATCATCACATTATGCAGATGCTCAAATAGGGCTTTTAATTGAAGAATTAAAAAAAGAAAATATGCTTGATAATACAGTTATTATAATATATGGCGATCATGATGCGAGAATTGAAAAAAGTGAATGGAATAGATTTTATAATTATGATTATAAAACTTCTTCGATTAAAAGTAGTGATGATGAAAGTTATGTTGATATAGATTATTATTTTTATGAAATAAATAAAAAAGTACCATTTATTATATGGTCTAATGATGAAAAATTTAAAACAACTTTAAGTAAAGAAATAAAAGAAGTAGGGGGTATGATAGATGTAGGTCCTACAATTATGAATTTACTTGGTATTCATAATAAATATTTCTTAGGAAATGATTTACTTAATAAAGAAAATAATATTGTTGTATTTCCAAATGGTAACTTTGTTACGGATAAAGTTTACTATAGTGAACTTAAAAATGAATATAAATTATTAAAGGATGTTCCAATTGAAGAAAATTATATTGAAAATTGTAAAACATATACAGAAAAAATTTTAGATGTATCAAATGATATAATAGTGTATAATTATTTTAGGAAGGAATTATCGGAAGTGAGGTTTGAAAAAGAATGAGAGTAAAAAAAGGTGCAAAAAGATTATTTAGAATTATATTTATTACAGCAGTAGTAATTATATTAGTAGGAGTAGGTATATTAGGTTATAAAAGATTTTTTGATAAAGGAAAAGAACCAGTTAAACCTGAAATTGTAGATAAACTAGATGATTATGGATATTCATTAGAAAAAGATGCTACAAAACTAGATAAAGAAATGTTTAATGAATTAAAGAAAACATTAAATAAAGAGGAAGTAGATGAAGAAGCTTATGCTTCACTTATTGCTAAAATGTTAGTAGCAGACTTTTATAATTTGGATAATAAAGTATCTAAAAATGATATCGGTGGTGTTCAATTTATAAAAGAAGAGTATAAAAGTAATTTTATTCTTGAAGCTAGTGAAACTGTATATAAGTATATTGAACTTAATGTATATAATGATCGTACTCAAGTATTACCTATTGTAAAATCAGTAGATATTAAAAGTATAAATACAACTACATATAAATATAAAGATGTTAGTGATTCTAAAGCATATAAAGCTGTTGTTACTGTTGCTTATGAAAAAGATTTAGGTTATCCAAAAGAAGTAACTGTAGTTATGGTTCATAATAAAGATAATGCTAAAAAATTAGAAGTAATAAAAATGTATTAATTAATAAAAAAACCACAATTTTTGAAATTGTGATTTTTTTATTTTTACTATCTGTTATAGAATTCAACGATTAATGCTTCATTAATTTCTGGGTTAAGTTCACTTCTATCAGGAGTTCTAACATAAACACCAGATAAATCTTTATCATTAAATGTTACATATTCAACTCTTTTTAGTGTTTTTTCTAAAGAATCTTTAACAACTTTTAAATCTTTATCACTTTCTTTAATAGCAATAGTAGAACCAACTTTAACTCTGTAAGAAGGAATGTCTACTTTATTACCATTAACAGTAATATGACCGTGATTAACAAGTTGTCTTGCAGCACGTCTTGTTGGAGCAAATCCTAAACGATAAACTAAATTATCAAGTCTTGATTCAAGTAAAATTAAGAAATTTGTACCATGAACTCCAGATAATTTACCAGCTTCAACGAAAGTTTTATGGAATTGTCTTTCATTAAGACCATACATAAAACGAACTTTATTTTTTTCTTTTAATTGTTCTCCATATGTAGATTGTCTTCTTTTACGGTCATTTCCATGTTGACCTGGTCCATAAGGACGACGAGCAAGTTCTTTACCATTTTCAAGTAATGAAAAACCAGTACGACGAGCTTGTTTGTAACTAGAACCTGTATATCTTGACATAATTTTTCTCCTTTCGATTTATTACATAACAATCGAAATGTTATTTATAATTTTTATAGGGAGTTTTTCTTTAATACTTTCACTTAACAGCAAAGTTACTAATAATTTAAAAAACACATTATAAACTCACAAATAAATGCTGTTTCTTTTGTCTATGCAGTAATAATTATAACAAATTATATGAATTTGTCAAATAAAATGTGTATTTTTCTTATTAAATCTGATAAAATTTTAAATTAATCTGAATAATTATCAAAATAATGTTGAATTAAAACAACTGGTGTACCTTTATCTCCTGAACCTGATGTTAAATCTGCTAAAGATCCAAGAAGGTCAGTATATCTTCTTGGCGTAGTACCTAAAGATACATTTTTACCTACTAAATTTTTATTTTTATTTTTAATTTCTTCAGTTAAAGCTTTATTTAATTTTTCGCCATTTAATGAATTATATTTATTATCTGCTAAATATTTAAGTTTTAATTCATTTGGTGTTCCTTCTAGACCTTTTGTATAAAAAGGAGATACAACAGGGTCAGCAAGTTCCCATATTTTACCAACTGGATCTTTAAAAGCACCATCACCATATACCATTACTTCAATATTTTTATTGGTTTTTTCTTTTAACATTTCTTGTATTTCGTAAACAAGTTTTTCTCCATCTTTAGGAAATAATTTTAAAGTTTCATCTGTAGCCATATTAGAACCTAATAAACCATATTTAGGATTAAAACCACTTCCATTTATACTTTCTGTTAAAATATCATCAGTACCATAAACACTTTTAGCACCATTGTTTTTTAGTATTTCTTTAGTTCTTTGTCTATTATGAATATTACATACTAAAACATCTTTAGTATAATTAAGTATTTCAAGAGGATTAGTTGTAAATACATATTCAATTTCACAGTTTTCCCTTTCACAAACATCTCTAAAATATTTTACATAATCAACACCCGTAAATATATGTGTTGCTTCTTTAAAATAATTTCTATATTCTTTTTCATTTAATACATCAGTAAAGGGATTTAAATTATTTTCATAAACTAAATTTGGATCAAATAAACAATTACCAACTTCATCATCAGGATAACTTAATAACATAGTAATTTTATCCATTGCTCTTGCAATTCCTTTTAAAATTAATGAAAATCTATTTCTACTAACAGGAGTAGGTAAAACAAGTCCTATATGATTTGTATGAAATTTTCTTTTAATGTCATAACAAATATCATCCATATTAACATAATTATTTTCACATCTTGCTACAACTGATTCAGTTATAGCAACAACATCCTTATCATTGAAAGAAAAATTTCCTTCAGTACTCGCATCAAGTAGTGAATTTACTACCACTTCTTTTAAATTCATGTTTTTAGTAATAATTGGAGTTTTAATACCCCTTACTACTGTTCCTATATGTTTCATATTACACCTCACATTATAATTATATAATATATATTCTTTTTATGAAAGAAAAACTTTGAATATATTAATTTTATGTTATACTAATACATAAGAAAGAAGGATTTTTATGGGTAAGTTTTCTAATATGTTATTTATGATTGATTTATTAAATACAGGTAATAAATATTCAATAAAAGAATTATCACAAAAACTAGGTGTAACTGAAAGAATGATTAGATATTATAAAGAAGAATTGGAAAATAATGGTATTTTTATCGAATCATTTAAGGGTCCTAATGGAGGATACTTTATGCTTGATAGAGTTAAAAATTATATTTCTTTTAATAAATATGATGTTCAGTTACTTGAAAATATATCTGAAGTATTAGAAAAGAGTAACTTTCCTTTTATGAAATCTTATAAAGATTTATTAGAAAAAGTAAAAAATATGTATTCTATCGCAGAAGAAAAAAGTAAGTTTATCATAGATATAAAATCTCTTGATAATAATGAAATCTTTAATATAGTAAAATCCTCTATAAAAAAACAAGAAGCAATTAATATAGAATATAGAAATATTGATGGTACGATAAGTAAAAGAACTATTCATCCACTTCAACTTTTTAATTATAAAGATATAAATTATGTAACAGCTTATTGTGAATTAAGAAAAGATATAAGGCATTTTGAAATAGAAAGAATAGAAAACATTAAATAGTAAAGACAAAATATTTCCTTTATACTTGTTATAATTAAATTATAAATCAAGTGCAAAGGAGGAAAATAAATGAATGAGAAATACACTTTTATAGATTTAGATGGGGTT
>HF999762.1:2523-15756 GCA_000434175.1 Mycoplasma sp. CAG:611 | reverse complement strand
CACAGGAGTGTTTTACTTCAGCAAGGCTAATGGTGTCCCAGGCAACTTCAGTTCTTCGCGTCTTGTAATTTCCAATGAATAGCCATGTAAGGGTATTCGTTGGAAAGGAACTAAAGAACTCAAAATGAAAGAAGTAGAAATTAAATAATTTTGATGAAATAGTGATAGAAAAGTGATGCTTCAAAAGACAGATGTGATTAATGCACGAAAGTTTTTGAATAAAAAAAATTTTTGAAAATTAAGGAGTTTTAGATGAAATTAAAGGATTTTTATTTAGATATAAAAAGTAATAATAAAGATGTAATTGTATTTGTAAAGTATGGTAATTTTTATAAGTGTTATGATGATGATTCTTATATAATTAATTATTTACTTAATTATAAAATAAATAATAAAAACTCTCTTGGTTTTTAAAGTTAATGCTATAAATAAGATGGAATTTATATAAAAAAAATAAAATTTATATACTTTGTAAGTGTTTAGATAAAATAATACTTGAAAAGTTAAATTTAGTCTTAAGATGAATTTTAATAATTCATCTTTTTAAGTGTTTGAAATGTCAAAATTAGTCATTTGCAAAGTGTTTTTATATATGTTAACGTATTTTGTGAAAGTTTTATGTAAACGTTCAAGGTCGCAAATTGCGACCTTGGACATAAGAAAGAAGTTGATTATTTATGTATGAAATAATGGAAAAAGAAAATATAGTAATTGAAGATATGATTTATACTATAAGAGGAGTACAAGTAATGTTAGATAAAGATGTTGCTAAACTTTATCAAGTTGAAACAAAAAGACTTAATGAAGTTATAAAAAGAAACATAGATAGATTCCCTAAGGAATTTTGTTTTAAGTTAACAAAAGAAGAAACAGAAGAATTATCTTTAAGGTCGCAATTTGCGACCTTAAACAAAAATAATAACTCAAGAGGGCAACATATAAAGTATTTACAATATGGTTTAACTGAACAAGGAATAATGATGTTATCAGAACTTTTAAAAGTGATATTGCTGTTAAAGTAAATATTCAAATAATAAATGCTTTTGTATATATGAGAAAGTATATATCAAAAGATTTAAATAATAATATATTAATTAATCATGAAAATAGAATATTAAAATTAGAAGAATCTTTTAATAGATTAAATAATAATACTAAAGTTAATACAGTGTTTTATGATGGTCAAATATATGATGCTTATTCTTTATTTATGGATATATTAAATAAAGCTAAAAAGGAAATAATTATAATAGATAATTATGCTGGTAAAGAACTATTAGATATTTTAAAGAATATTAAAACTAATATAGTGGTTGTATCATCAAATATAGATGATACATTAAAAAAAAAGTATGAAATGCAATATAAAAATGTAGCTTTTATAAACAATAATAGATTTCATGATAGATTTATTATAATAGACAAAGATATTTTATATACTTGTGGTTCATCTTTCAAAGATTTAGGTAAGAAATGTTTTTATATAGGCTTAATAGAAGATAGGGAAATATTAAATAATATAATTTCAAAATTAACAAATGTTCAAGGTTGCAATTTGTGATCTTGAACATTAGAATGTGTTTTGTGGTGTCATGTAAGATAAAAATACACAAAAAAAGATAAAAAAGTGTAGGTTTATGGTATTAAAAACACACTATTTTTAAAAATAATGTATATATTTTGACTTTAATAAAGTTTTTTAAGTAAATCGTTTAAGATCACAATTTGTGATTTTAAACAAAGCATTAATAAAAGTATCTTCAAGATTGCAAATTGCGATCTTAAAGATTATATTTATTTTTCTTGATAAAAATATTTTATTATATTAAAATTATACTTGAGGTATGATATGAAAAAGAAAAATGGTGTGGTTATATTTCCTATTTTAATTATTATGATATTTTCATGTATAGGGTTAAATGGGAATGAAGATATAAGAAATTATTTTTATGATTTATTTAATATAAATAATGTTATTTATAATATAGATAATATACCTGATTATAATGGAAAGCCTTATGTTTATATAAATAACAATATTCCTTATTTTACTGAAGAAGAGCATACTACTAAAGTTTTTGAAAAATATAGTAATTTAGATTATTTAAGTAGAGCAGGGACTGCTTATTCTTGTATTGGAAAAGAGTTAATGCCTAAAGAAGATAGAACTTCAATTGGAATGATTAAACCGTCTGGATGGCATACTGTTAAATATGATATCGTAGATGGAAAATATTTATATAATAGATGCCATTTAATTGGATATCAGTTAACAGGTGAAAATGCTAATGAAAAGAATTTAATAACGTGTACAAGATATATGAATACTTCTTCAATGTTAATTTTTGAAAATAAAGTTAGTAAGTATATAAAAGAAACCTCTAATCATGTTTTATATAGAGTAACTCCTATATATAAGGGTAGTAATCTATTAGCAACAGGGGTATTAATCGAAGCTTATTCAGTGGAAGATAATGGTAAGGGAATAAAATTCAATGTTTTTATATATAATGTACAAGAAGGTATAGAAATAGATTATAAAACAGGAGATAGTAAATTAAAATAAATTTACTATTTTTTGGTGTTGACAATTGAATGATTATTCAACTATAATTATATTGACTTAAAAAATATATGTGGAGGAATAAATATGAGTAAAAATGAATTTATATGTGATTGTAATATTATTCATGAAGATAGTGTTAAATTTGCTAAGAGTAAAATGCCTAATGATGAAATATTTTATAAACTTGCAGATTTTTATAAATTAATCGGGGATACAACAAGATGTAAAATATTATTTGTTATTGATTCTCATGAAATGTGTGTATGTGATATTGCTAATGCTTTATCAATGACAAAATCATCTATTTCTCATCAGCTTAGTACTTTAAGAAGAAGCGGTATTGTTAAATGTAAAAAAGTTGGTAAAGAAGTTTATTATACTTTAGATGATGACCATGTAAGAAAAGTATTTGAAATAGGACTAGAACATATAAATCATAAATTATAGAAAGGAAAAATTATGAAAAAATATAAATATAATATAAATAATCTAGACTGTGCTAATTGTGCTAGAGAACTTGAAGAAAGTTTAAATAAAAATAAAAATTTTAAAAATGTTGTTGTTAATTTTAATACTTCTAAATTGATTTATGAATCAGAAAAAGATTTTACAATAAAAGAATTAAATGATTTTGTTAAAAAAGTTGAACCTGATTCTTATATAATAAAAGAAGAAGTTAATGTTAAAAAAGAATATCATTTATCTATTTTAATTTTAGGTATAGTTATTTGTTTACTTGGATATTTTTTAAAGATTAATGATAATGTAAAATTAGCTTTATATATAATATCTTATGTTTTACTTCTTTACAGAACATTTTTAAATTCAATTAAGTTATTAATAAAAAGTAAAACAATAAATGAAAACTTACTTATAACAATATCTTGTCTTGGAGCATTTTTTACAAATAATGTTCTTGAGGGAGCAATGGTTATTTCATTATATACAATTGGGAAAATACTTGAAGAAAAAGCTATTAATAATTCAAGAAGAAGCATTAAAGATTTACTTGATATAAAACAAAGTTATGCTAATTTAAAAAAAGGTAATACAACATCTAAAATAGATGTTGAAGATATAAAAATAAATGATTTACTTATTATTAAAAAAGGAGAAAAAATACCAGTTGATGGAGTTATAGTTAAAGGAAGTACTTATCTCGATATGTCTTCTTTAACTGGAGAAAGTACCTTTGTTCCTGTTAGTGAAAAAAGCAATGTTTTATCCGGTAGTATTAATGTTTCAGATGTAATAACAATAAAAGCTACTTCCTTATTTGAAGACTCAACAGTTAATAAAATAATAGAACTTTTAGAAAACGCTACAGACAAAAAAACAAAAACAGAAACAATAATTTCAAAATTTAGTAAAATTTATACACCTATTATTCTATTATTAGCTATTTTAGTTATTATTTTCCTTCCTTTATTATTTAATGTATCACAAAATGATGCTTTATATCGTGGCTTAACATTCTTAGTAATATCATGTCCATGTGCTATAGCTATATCTATTCCTTTATCATATTTTACAGGTATTGGGGTAGCTAGTAAAAAAGGCATTTTAATAAAAGGAAGCAATTACTTAGATAATTTAAGTAACACAACAAGTATTATTTTTGATAAAACAGGAACTTTGACTTCAGGAGATTTTAAAGTTACTGATATTGTAATTACTGATAAATCTTATACTAAAGATGAAATAATAGATATAATGGTAAAAGGAGAAAGCTTTTCTAATCATCCAATTGCTAAATCGATAACTAATTTAAAAAAAGACAAGATTATAGCAAAAGATGTAAAAGATTTTAAAGAATTGGAAGGAAAAGGAATATCCTTTAAAATTAATGATGATTTTATAATTATTGGAAATAAAACATTATGCAATTGTCATGAAGATGGATTACTTCATTTAAATGTTAATAATAAACATGTTGCATCCATTTATATAAGTGATGGTATTAAAGATAATGCTTCTAAAACAATTGAAAAGTTGAAAAAATATAAAATAAAAACATTTATGTTTACTGGAGATAAAAAAGAAGTTGCTTTAGATATAGGAAGTAAACTAAAAATTGATAAAATAAAATATGAAATGCTCCCAAAAGATAAATATGAAAGTTATGAAGAAGTAGCTAAAGATAATAAAATAACAATGTTTATTGGAGATGGTGTTAACGATGCACCAGTTTTGAAAAGAGCAGATATAGGAATATCTATGGGAAATGTTGGTAGTGAAGTTGCTATTGAGGCAAGTGATATTGTTATTATGAATGATGAGATAGATAAGATACCTCTTGCAATAGATATATCAAAATATACAAAATACATTATTAAACAAAATTTAATTTTTGCTATAACAGTAAAATTATTAATTCTTTTCTTAAGTTTATTTGGCTATGCTAATATGTGGCTTGCTGTATTTGCTGATACAGGAGTAACATTACTTACAATTTTAAATACCTTAAGGATAATAAAAAAATATAAATAAACATTAAAAAACCTCTTACATATTATATATATGAAAGGGGTTTTTATGAATTATTATAACTATTATGATTATTTTACAAGAAATAATGATGAAAATAATATTATAAAAGATTATGGAGATAATCCTTTTGTTATAAATATAAATGATATAACAAAATTAAATAGAAATTACAGAAGTACATTATGGACTGGTAATAACACTCAAATAACTTTAATGAATATTCCTGTAGGAACTGATGTTGGACTTGAAATACACCCAAAAGTTGATTAAATATTAGTAATTGTTCAAGGTGTAGGTTTAGTTAATATGGGAAAAGAAAAGGAAAATGTCACTTTTAGTAAACAAGTATATGATGGAAGTATTATAGTTGTTCCACAAAACACATGGCATAATATAATAAATATAGGAACAATGCCTTTGAAACTTTATTCAATATATTCACCACCAAACCATAAAAAAGGAACTGTTCATAAAACAAAAGCCGATGCTTTAAAAGAAGAATATTAAAAAACAAATAAACTTTAAAAATTTATTTGTTTTTTTTCTTTTTATTTTTAGTATATAAACTATTAACTATTTTAACTTTAACACCTTTTTCAGTAGTAAACATTTTTCTTACTCCAGCAGGTAATTCTTTTTTATAAACTTTCATACTCTTTCCTTCCTTTACTAATAATATAATGATATTATACCATGATTTTATAAAAATTATATAATTTTTATATCAAATTTTGTCAAATTAAAAAAAATTTGTTATACTAATAATCGTAAATTAATTAAACGGAGGAAATTATGAATAAGTTAAAGATAGTTAAGTATTTATTAATATCATTTTTAATAGCTATTATTATTTTAGTTATGCTTATTTATATATATGAAAAAGATTTATTTAATGCTTATAGACTTCTTAATGAAAATAAAATAGATGTTATTCCCGAAGAAAATAAAAAAATAAATTTTAATCCTAAAACAAAAAAAGGAGAAGAAATATTTGTTGAAGTTTTATATGAAGGACTTACTGTTGATGAACTTGCTTTAAAATTAAATAAATCTTTAAAATCTAATTTAAAAGGTACAGGTAATTTATTTGCTAAATATTCTATTGAATATGAAGTAGATCCTTATCTTGCAGTATCTATTTCTCTTCTTGAAACAGGATGTAAATGGGGATGTTCTAGGCTTGTAAGAGAATGTAATAATGTCGGAGGTATGAAAGGAAATCCTGGCTGTTTTGGAGGAAATTTTAGAAAATTTGAAACTTTAGAAGATGGAATTGAAGCTTTTATTAAACTTTTATCAACAGGTTATTATAAAAAAGGATTAACAACACCAGAACTTATGGAAAAAAAATATGCAGGAGGAAGTAATACTTGGGCTGCTAAAGTAAACAATTATATTAACCAAGTAAAGGAAGCATAAAATATGAAAGTATTAACAATAAAAGAACCATTTGCCACACTTATTAAAAAAGAAGTAAAACATATAGAAACAAGAAGTTGGAAAACTTCTTATCGTGGAGAACTTTATATACAAGCAGGAATATCTAAAATAAGAAAAGAAATAAAAGATAAAAAAGAATTATCCTTATTATATAATGAAAATGAACTTAATTATGGTTATATAATTTGTAAATGTAATTTAGTTGATTGTATTTATATAACAGAAGATTTTATAAATAATTTAAAAAAGAATAATTATACAGAATATATATGCGGTCATTATGAAGTAGGAAGATATGCTTGGCTTTTAAAAGATATAGAAATAATTACTCCGATAAGAGTAAAAGGTCAATTGGGAATATGGAATTATTAGGGTGGTGTTATGATAAAAGATAATGATAAAATTGAAATATTAAACTTGGAAGGTGCTACAATAAATAGATTAAAAAATAATGGTATATTTTATATAAAAGATTTAATTAATATTAAATATCAAGATTTATTTTTTATTAAAAAAATAGGCAAAACTAGAGCTAAAGAAATAAAAGATAAATTACATCAATTAGGTTTAACTTTAAAAGATGAAGAAAAAGATTATAAAGCTAAGATAGATAATTTAAAAAGTAATAATATTACTTTACTAGGAGATTTAGGTCTTAATATAAAACTATGTTATATTTTATATAAAAAAGATATTTTTACTTTTGAAGATTTATTAAATAATATAGATAATATAAAAGAAATACCTAATTTAAAAGATCGTGGAGAATTTATTATATTGGATTTTATAAAAAATATAAAGTATAAAGAATATTTATCATTAAATGAAAAAGAAGATAAAATAAAAAATATAGCTATTTTAACTAAAGTAATTAGTTTAGAATTAGAACAGGATTTATCAATTCTTTTAAAAGAAAATCTTTTAAAAGAATTAAAAGAAGTTCTTTTAGAATTAGATAGTATATTAAAAGAAGATAAAATAGAAAGGAAGATTTATGAATAAAGTTGAATTATTAGCTCCTGCGGGAGATTTTTCTTGTTTAAAAGCTGCAATTGAAGCAGGATGTGATGCAGTTTACATTGGAGGAAAACTTTTTGGAGCTCGTGCTTTTTCATCTAATTTTACAGATGATGAAATAATAAAAGCAATTAATTATGCACATCTTTTTGGTGTAAAAGTTTATGTTACTACTAATACTTTAATTTATGATAAAGAGGTAGAACGTTTTTTAGAATATATCTCTTTTCTTCATAAAAATAATGTTGATGCTGTTATTATTCAAGATTTAGGAATGCTTGATTTAGTTAGACAAACATTTCCTAATTTAGAAGTTCATGCATCAACTCAGATGCATATTCATAATTTAGATGGCGCATCTTTTATGAAAAAACTTGGTGTTAAAAGAGTAGTACTTGCTCGTGAAACAAGTATTTCCAAAATAAAAGAAATAAAAGAGAAAACAAATATCGATATTGAAATATTTATTCATGGAGCATTATGTGTAAGTTATTCAGGACAATGTTTAATGAGTAGTTTAATAGGTAATAGAAGTGGTAATAGAGGTACATGTGCTGGTAGTTGTAGACAAAGCTATAGTATTGTTGATGAAAATAATAATATTATATTAAATAATAAATATCCATTAAGTATGAAAGATTTATGTTCTTTAGAAAATTTAAAAACTTTACTTGATATTGGAGTAACTAGTTTAAAAATTGAAGGAAGAATGAAATCGAGTAGTTATGTTTATACTGTAGTTAAACTTTATAGATTAGCAATAGATTCTTATTATAAAAATAATAATATATATATTGATGAAAAAGAACTATATAATTTAAAGAAAATATTCAATAGAGAATTTACTAAAGGATTTTTATTTGATGAAGAAAATAATAAAGTTATAAATATGAAAAGACCTAATCATCAAGGCGTAGAAATAGGAAAAGTAATAAATTATAAAAATAATGTTGCTACGATAAAACTTAATGATGAAATAAATATAAATGATGGTTTAAGAATAGTAGGTAAAAAAGATATTGGAGTTAATGTTAATAATTTTTATATTAATTCTAAACTTGTTAAGACTGCTAAAAAAGGAGATATTATAACTATTAAAGTAAATGATAAAGTAGAGAAAGATGATAAAGTTTTACTTACTCTTGATAGTAAACTTAATGAAGAAATTAATAATATTATATCTTCTAACCAAAGAAAAGTATTAGTAAAGGCTAAATTTATTGCTAAAGAAGATAAACAAATTACTTTTGAACTAACAGATTTTATTAATAAAGTAGTAGTTATTAGTGAAAATAAAGTCACTAAAGCTTTAAATAAACCTATTACAAAAGAAGAAATAAAAGAAAAATTAAATAAAATAAAAGATACAGTTTATAAATATGAAAGTTTAGATATAGAAATAGATGATAATATTTTTATACCTCTTAATATTATTAATGATTTAAAAAGAAAAGCTTTTGAAGAACTTAATAATAAAAGATTATATAAAATACCTTATAAAAGATGTGAATATAAAAGAAATGTAAAATCATATCCTAAAGAAAAATTATTAAATATTTTAATTCTTAAAGATGAAGATATAGATTCTTTAAAGAAAAAATATGATTATATTTACTCTAGCAATAATATTGATAATACAATATTATTACTTCCAAGAGTTATAGATAAATATAAAGAAAATTATAATAAAGATGTTTTAGTAGGAGATATAGGATATTTTAATAAACATAAAGGATGTATAACTGATACATCATTTAATGTTGTTAATTCTTATACAGTAGCATTTTTACATAGTCTTGGGGCAGAAAGAGTAACTTTATCATATGAATTAACTAAAAAACAAATTGAAATACTTATAAATGCTTATGAAGAAAGATATAAAGCACACCCTAATTTAGAATTAGTTGTGGAAGGTTATGAAGAAGTTATGATATCTAAATTTAGTTTAAATAAATATTTTAATAATGATAAACTTTATTTAAAAGATAGATTTAATAATTTATATAAAATAAAAGAAAAAGATAATTTAATGATTATTTATAACTATAAAAAAAGAAAAGATTTTAATCTTTCTTATTATGATATAGGAATAAATAGTTTAAGAATAAATAAAGAAGAATAAGTTTAATTTCTTATTTTTCTTATTTTTGTCATATTTCCAATAACAGTATTTTCATTAACTTCTTTTTTATATTTAAAATGAACTTTTCTAGAATTCATATCTACATCAGTAACAACAACAGGTAAAATATCTCCTATAGTATAAAGTTTGTCATCTAAATTAAAAGTACATGTTTTAGAATCAAACCTACAATTTTCACTTAAATCTCTTAATTTAATATTAGCATAAACATTTTCTTTAGTTATAATCATAATACTTTTTTTACTTATATAAGCAATTTTACCTTCAAAAGTTTTGCCTATATTATTTTGCATATATTGAGCTGTTCTAAAACCAATACATTCTTTTTCTATTTTATCTTCTAATCTTTGTTTAGAAGAAGACCAAGAACATATTTCATTAACAAAACTTTCAAAATTTTCTTTATCAAAATATTTTTCATCAGTTATTATCTCTTTTATAATCATATGAACGATTAAATCCATAACCCTTCTAATAGGAGAAGTAAAATGACAATAAGCTTCACCTTTAAGGGCATTAATTCCTAAACCATAATGACCTATATTAGAAGTGCTATAGTAAGCAGAACGCATACCTTGAAGTAATATTTCATTTAAAGCTTCAGAAAGAGGAGTTTTATTAAGTTGTTTCATAATATTTTGAATAGCAAAAGGATTATTTAAGTTTTTTGGTAACTTAATATCAAAACCTAAAGAATTAATATATTCAATTTTTTGTTTAATAATTTCAGGATTTGGAGATGGATGGACTCTATAATTAAAAATTAATTGTAAACTTCTTGCAAAAGTAGCTACAGTTTCATTAGCTTTTAACATAAAATCTTCAATCATCATTTCACTAACTTTTCTTGTTAATAAAGAAATACTTTTAACATTGCCATTTAAATTATATTCAACTTTAATATCATGATCACCAAAATTTAAATAACCACGATTCTTTTTATTTGTATCTAATATATGATGTAATTCTTCCATTAATTTTAAATCATTTATAAAGTTTTCATAACCAGGAACCATTTCATTATTAACAAGTATTTTATTAACATCTTCATAAGTCATTTTCTTTTTAGAATTAATTACACTTTTTTTAATATCATAATCAATTACATTACCTTCATTATCAATTTTCATAATAACAGATAAAGTAAGTCTATCAACATTAGGATTTAAAGAACAAATACCATTTGATATAATATGAGGAAACATAGGAACAACATATCCTACAGGATAACAACTAGTGCTTCTTTTTAAAGCTTCAGTAAAAAGAAAAGAACCTTGCTTTATATAATTACTAACATCTGCGATATGAACTCCTAAAATATAATTTCCTTCTTCATCTTTTTTAATACTTATCGCATCATCCATATCTTTAGTATCTTTACCATCAATTGTAAAAATAGTTTCATTTCTTAAATCAAGTCTATTTTTTAAATCTTCTTCTTTAACACTTGTAGGAAGTTTATATGCTTCGGTAATTGAATCTTTACTAAAACTAATATCCCAACCCATATCAGAGGCAATTGTTCTTATTTCTAAATCAGGATCATCTTTATGACCTATTAAGTCACTAACTGAAGCATAATATTTTCCATTTTTAAAATCATGTAATTTAATTTTAATTCTTGAACCATCAACAAGAGTTTTAGTATCTAAATAATCAAGTTCAATATCATAAATAAAACTCTTATCTTTTGGCACTAAAGTATAATTATTTTTTTCATCAATAATACAATCTAATATAATTTCATCATTTAATCTATTTATAACTTTAAGAACATTACCAATTTTTTTAGTAGTATTTTCTTCTATTTCTATTAAAACAATATCACCATTAATCGCACCATTTAAATTTTCAATATAAATTTTACTTTTTTCACTATTATTATAAGTAACATAAGGTTTATTATCACTATTAAATTTAATTTTACCTATTTTTAATCTATCGTTTTTCTTAAAATAAGTAATTTCATCATCTTTAATAAGTATTTTACCTTCAAGCTCTAATTCTTTTAACATAGTTTTAAATACATTTTCTTCATCATCATTAAAACCAAAAAGTTTACTTAAATAATTAAAATTATAAGTTCTATTTTGGTTAACTTTAAAATATTCAATTAATTTAGATTTTATTTTTTTATTATCTTTTGTATCAATGTTAATTTTATTTTCGTATTTCATAATAAATCCCCCATAAGCTTAATATACATTAAATAATATTTTATGTCTAGTTTTTTATATGTATTTTTTATAATTTTTAATATAAAAATAAAAAATTTATAAATTGTGTTGAAAAAGTAAAAAAAATATTATATAATAAATTTACGTTTTAGAAATAAAACATTCTTGGAGTGGTACTCAAGAGGCTGAAGAGGCGCCCCTGCTAAGGGTGTAGATCGGGTAACTGGTGCGAGGGTTCAAATCCCTCCCGCTCCGCCATATAAAAAATAATCCAATAAGGATTTTTATTTTGCAAAAATTTGCATAAATAAAAAAATTATGATATTATGTATATAGATGAAGGAAACTTCATAAAATAAAAAGGAGATATTTAAGTTTGATGTACTTAAATGTCTACCTAAAAAATAAGTGCGACATTTAGTCTAATGTAATTAAACTAAGTGTCATTTTTTTATAATGATTATCAAGAAAGTGATAATAAATAAAATGATAGAGATATAACGTAAAACATTTATAATAAAGGTTTTAGTTTTCACTTTATCAAACCTTTTTTTATAAAGATAAGAGGTAGACACTAAGTAACTTAAATATTTCTAATTACTACTATAACAAATAAATGTTTGCTTAGTCAATAAAAAAATTTAAAACTAAACTAATATTATTTTTAATAAAATAAAACCTTCATATATTATATTAGGATGGAGGTTTTTATATGTATGAAAGATTACCACTTGATTTTATCGGAGTAACAGATAATTTCGGTGCTAGAATAGATCCTATTACAAAAGTAACTTCATATCATTATGGTGTTGATTTAGGCTGGAATAAATATGAGGGCGAAAAAGTATATGCCATATATGATTCTACTTTAGTAGAGGAAGGTTATGATAAAAACTTAGGTAATTATACAGTATTTAAATATGATAAAAAAAATAATACTATTATTTATAGATTTTTACATTTAAAAAATAGAACTAGTATAAAAGTAGGAGAAAAAGTTAAACAAAAAGCCATTGTAGGTTATATGGGTTCAACAGGTTATTCAACAGGAACACATTTACATTTTGAATACTGGATATGTCCAAAAGGGTATAATTATAAATTTAGTGACAGAGGTAAATACGCAGTAGATCCTTTAAAACATTGTTATTTATTTTATGATCAAGCATCTGGTGAAAGTGCCAATCTTTTAACTAAAGTTTTAGGAACGGATAAAAGGAAAGAAAAAGATAGTAATAAAAATCAAATAAAAGTAGTAGGAGAATTTTTAAGAGCAAGAAAAGAAGCAGGACTTGATAAACAAATTTTAGGATTTATTGACTATGGTATATATGATTATATAGAAAAAATAGAAAAAGATAATTATACTTGGTATAACTTAGGTTTTTGTTTTGTTGCAG
>HF999762.1:1438-2371 GCA_000434175.1 Mycoplasma sp. CAG:611 | reverse complement strand
TGAAAAAATATACTACCCAAAATAGTATATTTTTTGATAAAGTAATTGTTTATTAAAATAATATATGATAAAATAAATATGATAATAAGGACGTGATTATATGGATTATATGAATAAAAATATGAATATATTAAAAGTAGCAATAACTTCTGTTTTATCATTTATTTTAATTATCGGAGTAACATATGCATTAATTAAATTTAATTTTGTAGGTAATAAAGATAATACCATTTTAGTCGGAGGATTAAAATTTAATTATAATGAAACATCTTCTAGTATGACTATAACAAATAATGATATTTTAAGTAATACAGAAGGTATGAAAAGTGATAATTATTTTGATTTTAATGTAAGTTTAGAAAAACAAACAACAACAGGAGTATCTTATAATATATTATTAACAAGTGATAATACAAATAATTTAAGTGATATAAAAGCTTACTTAACTGAAGTTAATAATAGTACAGAAACAAAATTAATAGAACCAACAACATTAAATAACTTAACAAAAGTAAATAATAACATGAAACTATATAGTGATATAATAGATCCAAACAAAACTAAATATTATAGATTAAGATTATGGGTAGATGAAAATTTTGGAAGTTCACAAACAACATCTGTAAATGGTAATATATCAACTGGTACAATAACAGGATTTACTTTTAAATTTGTAGTAAGTATTGGAGTAGATAATACTAATACAGAACATTATAATATTACTAATATGGCACAAAATGGTAGTTTTGAAAATACAGGTTGGAATGCTTCAACTAATGCAGTATATGATTCTTCAATTAAAAAATATGGTAATTATTCATTAAAAGTAATAGGTAATACATCAGCAAGCGAAATAACTGTTAGTGCTAAAACTACAATGGCTCTTGATAATACGCATAAATATTATGTAAGATATGAAATATATCATACAGG
>HF999762.1:0-1415 GCA_000434175.1 Mycoplasma sp. CAG:611 | reverse complement strand
ATATCATACAGGGTCAAGTGGAACAGTAGGCTTTTACTTTCCAATTGCTGAACCATACTTTTTTGAAGGAGTTGCTTTATCTACCGCTAATAAGTGGAATGTAATATCGAAAGTAAATAATAGGTCGTCTTTTAGTACTACTTCTTCTACCTCTTACAGAGTTGATTATAACAATAATAATTCAGCAGGAGTTGTATACTTTGATGGTTTGATAGTAGTAGATTTAACTGAAACTTTTGGAGCAGGAAATGAAAAATCCAAAGAGTGGTGTGATACAAATATACCATTTTTTGAGGGAACAAAAGATATAATTATAAACAATTAAACATAAGAATTTCTTATGTTTTTTCTTTTTCGACAAAAATAGATAAACATGTTTTATAAAATAAAGTTATGAAAAGGAAGATGAAGTTTATGAAATTTAAGTTTTTAATACCTATAAGTTTTTCTATTTTAATTGGATTTTTATTTGGAAAAGTTATTTTTTCTAATTATGATAATGCTAATACTTTAAAAGCATTTAATGAAGGAGAAAAAGTATATTTTATTGAGATAGCAAGTTCTCCTTCTAAAGATAGTTTAACTAGTATTAATTCATATGAAAGTTATCTATGTTTATTAGAAAATGATACTTATTATTTATATGGAGGAATTAGTAAAAATAAAGATACTGCTGAGTATATAAAAACATCTTATGAAGATAAAAAATTTAAATCTAAGGTTGTTGTAAAGTATATTAATGATAAGACATTTATTAATCTTTTAAATGAATATGATAAAGTAGCTAAGATAAGTTCTAATGCTAATGATTTATTTACTATAGAAAAAATAATTATATCAAATTATAAGGAAATTATATTACAAAATGACTTTAACAATTAAAGATATTCCTCTTTTAGAAAGACCTAGAGAAAGATTAATTACATATGGAAGTGAAACTTTATCTAATATTGAATTATTATCAATTATTTTAAAAACAGGTACTAAAGGTGAAAGTGTATATGAATTATCTAAAAGACTTTTAAAAGAACTAGGATCTATTTATAATTTAAAAAATACTAATAAAGAAATACTTACTAAAATAAAAGGAATAGGTATTACTAAAGCAGTAGAATTACTTGCTACAGTAGAACTAGGTAAAAGAATATTTATAAATAATATTAATGATTCTAAAACTAAATATAATAATTCTAAAATAATATATGAAAATAATAAATATTTATTTTTAGATAAAAAACAAGAATATTTTTATTGTTTATATTTAAATGAAAAAAAAGAATTAATAGAAAGGAAATTATTATTTATGGGAACAGTTAATAAATCACTCGTTCATCCAAGAGAAATATTTAAAGAAGCATATCTTCTTTCAGCATCTTCAATTATATGTATGCATAATCATCCAAGTGGGAATCCAA
>HF999761.1:1697-43542 GCA_000434175.1 Mycoplasma sp. CAG:611 | reverse complement strand
ATTTTATTTTATCATAATAATACGAAAATTATTGTTGGCAATTTTTACCAATTAAAAAAGTAAGATTATAAACTGTCCAACTTTTGGGGTTCAGTTCAATCTATGATCTTACTTTTTTTATTGGATTATATTTAATAGGATACATACTTACAATATCTTTAGTACCTGGAATACATCCTACTATTAAATAATTTTCTCCATTTAATCCTACATTATCTATATTAAGGTAATATTCATCAAATATATTTGTATAAAAATAATTATCTTCATTTAACATATTAGGAACATTATTAAATAAATATTCTACATCAATATTATTAGCAAATACTGTATGTATATTTTTATTATATATATCTTGATATACATGTCTAAATATATGAGTTAAAGCACAAGTTTTATCATATTCTTCTAATTGTCTTTCACGATATCCTATACTTTGTTTAACATTAATTTTTTTATCAAGTTTACTATTTAAAAATATACTTATTGCATCATAATGATATTTACAATCCTTATTAAAAATTAAGTTTTGTTTTAATTTTAATAATTTTTCATATGCTTCTTCATACTTTCTTTCATGTAAATCCATATTAATAAGATTTATTAAAGCATAAGGATTATTACTATAATTATAAGCTTTATTTAATAATTCTTTTGCTTTATCATATTCTTTTTCTGCTAAATATACTCTTGCTAAAACAGTAAATGATGTATTTCTTATATAAATATTATCTATTTTACTTAACTGATATTTAGCTTCTTTTATATTTCCCATATAAAGTTCTATTTTTCCTAAAGTTGTATATATATCTATTTTATTATTTGTATATTTTTTTAACTCTAAAGTAATCTTTTTAGCCAATTCATACTCATTCATTGCAATAAGTTTATTAACATACATTACCCCAATTTCTTCTTTTTTAGTTTTTTTCCATTCTCTTTTTAATTCTTCAACTGTCTTTTCCCCTGAATACATAAATTTTAACCTTCCTTAATACCATTTATTATTTTTTCTTTTAATTCTTCTTCTTTATTATTTAATAAAAACTCCATTGAATCTTTCTTAGCCTGTAATAATATTTTATAATCTTCTTTTACATCTGCTATTTTAAATGTCATATCTCCACTTTGTTTAGTTCCAAAAAGATCACCATGTCCTCTTATTTTAAAGTCTTCTTCACTTATTTCAAATCCATCATTAGTTGTTGTCATAACATTTAATCTTTCACTATCATAATCACTTATTAAAATACAACTTGATTCTAAAGCACTTCTTCCTACTCTTCCTCTTAATTGATGAAGTGTTGAAAGTCCAAATCTATTAGCATCAAATATAACCATCATTGTAGTATTTAAAACATTTACTCCTACTTCAATTACTGTTGTGCTTATTAATATTTGAATTTTATTATTAACAAAATCTTCCATTATTTTATCTTTTTCTGTTTGTTTTAATTTACCATGGATTATACCAACATTATATTTTTCTCCAAAAGCTAAATTCATTTTATCCTTAAGTTCATTAACTGTAGTTAAATCAAGTGTTTCGCTTTCTTCAATTAAAGGAGCAATAACATATATTTGATGATTTTTTAATAGTTCTTCATACATCATTTTTAATACATCTTTTATTTCACTATAACTTTTTAAATATGTTTTTATAGGTTTTCTTCCTTTTGGTAGTGTTCTAATTGTAGATATATCCATATCACCATATAATGTTAATGCATAAGTTCTAGGTATTGGTGTTGCACTCATATATAAAACATCTGGTGTTATTCCTTTATTTTGTAAAGATGTTCTTTGAAGTACACCAAATCTATGTTGTTCATCTGTTATTACAAGTCCTAAATTTTTATAAACAACTTCTTCTTGAATTAAAGCATGTGTTCCTACAACCATATCTATTTTTCCAAGTTTTAATTCTTCATGAATTAAATCTTTTTTATTTTTAGGTAATGATCCTGTTAATAAGGCAATATTTACATTTAAATCTTTTAATATTTCTTTCATTGTTTCATAATGTTGTGTTGCAAGTATTTCTGTTGGTACCATTAAAGCACTTTGGTAACCACTTAAATAATTAGCTACCATCGCGATTATAGATATAATAGTTTTACCACTTCCAACATCACCTTGTAATAATCTATTCATTCTTCTTTTAGAAGTTAAATCCTCTAATATTTCATTTAAAACTAATTTTTGATCTGCTGTTAATTCATAAGGTAAACTTTTAATTACTTTATCTAATTTTTCTTTATCAAAGTCTTTTTCTATACCATCTTTTATATTTTTATTTTTTAATTTTAAATAATTAATCTTAGACATATAAACAAATAATTCTTCATATTTTAATCTAATACTAGCCTCTTTTAATTTTTCCTTTGTTGAGGGGTTATGAATTATATTTAATGCTGTTTTTTTATTTAAAAAATTATATTTTTCAAGTAAATTTTTTGGTATATAATCTTCTAAATCATTTCCATATTCCATTAAAGCAGTGTTAATAAATCCTGAAATAGCTTTAGAATTAAGTCCTACAGTTCCATGGTAAACAGCTTCGATTTTTTCTCCCTTAGGTAAAAGCCCCATCCTTATCTCTGATGCTAAAATTACATTTTTATTTTTTTCATATTTACCAAAAACTGTTATATTTGTACCTACAAGTAACTGATTTTTTAAATATGCTCTATTAAAAATAGATACTCCTACAATTTCTTTCGTAGATGTTGCTAGCCTAAAATTCATTTTATTAAGGTTTCCTTTAAGTCTAACTAAAATAGGAATCATTTCAACTTTACCATCTATTATTACTTTATCATCTTCATATTTTTCTTTTAAATTACTACGTTTTATAAATTCATATCTATAAGGATAATGGGTAACAAGATCATCAACAGTATTTATATTTAATTTTTTTAATAACATTGAAGTTCTACTACCAACACCTTTTACTTTTTCAACCGAAATCAAGTATACCACTTCCTTTTTCTCTAAGATTATACCACAAAAGATTAAAAAAATAAAGAAAAAGACTAAAACTTATTATTTTAGTCTATTCTAAAACATCTCCTAGTGATTTTTTATTTTTTTCATAAATAAATAATTTATCATAATTATCTACTGTTGCAAGAAATACATTATCTAATTTTATATTTCTTTCTTTTAATTTCTTTTCTAACCATTTTTTATCTTTATTTATATTTTTTAAGTTTTTTTCCATTATATGGGAATCTATTATAACATTAGCACATAAGCCATCTTGTTTTATTTTTAAATTCATATTTTCATTTGTAACAGGACTACTTCCCGCTTTAGGCAAAAAACTTATTCTTCCATTAGCTTCCATAATAGCATAATAAATATCATCAATATTAAAATAGCCACTACTTCTACATTCTTGCAAGAAATCATTTAAATCAAAATTAACTCTTCTTAAATTATCTTCGATTATTTCACCCTTTTCTATAATAACTGTAGGAACTCCTGTAAAAAATCTTCTTAGTTTTATACTTTTCATAGTAATTCTTGAAATAAAATAGGCAATTACTCCAAAAAATATTACAGCAACAGTTCCATTTAAGTAAGGAGAATCTGTATTTATTGTCATCTCAGCGGCAAAATTACCTATTGATATTCCTATAACATAATCAAATAAACTAAGTTGTGATACTTGTTTTTTTCCAAGAAGTTTTGTTACAAAGAATAATGTTACTAATGATACAATTGCTCTAAAAAAAACATCTAAAAGTTCCATCCAGTCTATATTAAAAATATCCATAAAATCACCTTTCCTATGATTATTATGAATATTTTATGTTTTTTTATACAAATTTTAATAAAAAATAGACTATTTCTAGTCTATTTCAATTTTCTTTTTAGTGTCTATGATTTCTTTTTTAGGAACAACAACTTTTAGAATACCATTATTAAACTCTGCTTTAATTTCATCTTCATTTATATCTCCAAGATAAAATTGTCTTTTATAACTTCCAAAGTTTCTTTCTCTTCTTATATAGTTCTTTCCTTCATCATTTACATCTTCTTCTTTTGAAGCAGTTATTGTAAGATATTTATTATCAAAATCAATATCTATATCCTTTTTATCATATCCTGGTAAGTCCATTTCAATACAATAATTACCTTCTTTTTCGTAAATATCACATTTCATATTTACAGGTTTAATACTTCCTTCATCAAAATCATTAAATAAATCATCTAAAAAGAATCTTCTTGGTACTATATTCATAATTCATTCCTCCTAACAATTATAATTATATCACTATTTTAGCATTTGTCAAGTGCAAGTGCTAAAATATACTGATTTTTTTATCATATAATTTTAGTATGAACAATAATACCGAAAAATATGAATTACAATTATTATATATAAGTCAAGTTGCTTCGATAATATTTATTATTATCTCTTTAATAGCAATTTTTTTAACACATCATGATATAAAAGTATTAAAACATGAAAAAACACTAATAACAGATGAAGAATCATATAATATAAGTTACTTTAATAGAATTTTAATCATAATTATATTACTTATCTTCCTATATATTAGTGATGAAAATAGAAAAATAGCAAAATTAAAAGGAAAAGACATAAGACCATTTAATCTTCAAGAAATTGCATCAGTTCTTACTTTAATAGCTAGTTTAATAATTTTCTATTCTTTAAAACTAAGTAAAAAATCCCCTCTAGCTCAAGAACTAAATCCTATTATTTAATTCCAATTTTTATTTAATTCAAATTCCTTAGCATAAGAATAATCTATTGGAACACCATTTTTTGTATTTTTCCATCCTGTAAAATTGTGAGACCGCTTTGTTAGACTACTTGAACTTTTATTTTTTAATAAAAAGATTAAAGTTTTAATGGATTAAAATCTATTTCAACCTTAATATCTTTTTTATTAAAATAATGATGTTCGATGTTATTTAAATATTCTAAAATATTATTAACATCTTTATATTTAATTATTATTTGAAAACGATAATTATTATTAAGTTTAAATACATTACATACACTTGGTCCTAAAATTATTTCATTTTTAATATTTTGTTTTAAATAATTTACTACATCATAACTACTTTTACTAGCTAAATTATAATCTTTAGAAATTATTTTTATCGAACAGATATAATAATATGGTGGATATTTTAAAATCTTTCTTATTTTCATTTCTTCGTTATAAAATCCTAAATAATCATGATTTTTAGTATAAGTAATTGCATAATGTTCTGGATTAAATGTTTGAATTAAAACTTTTCCTTCTTTATTTCCTCTTCCACTTCTACCAAGTACTTGATTTAATAAACTAAATGTTGTTTCACTACTTCTAAAATCAGGAAAATTTAGTCCTATATCAGCATTTAAAACTCCTACCAAAGTTACATTAGGAAAATCAAGTCCTTTTGCTATCATTTGTGTTCCTATTAAAATATTATATTTTTCTTCTAAAAAGGAATTAATTATTTTAGCATGAGCATTTTTAGTGGTTGTAGTATCAACATCCATTCGTATTATTTTTGCATCCTTTATCAAGCTTTTTAGCTCTTCTTCTACTTTTTCTGTTCCTATTCCATAATCTTTAAATTCTTCCTGGCACTTTGGACATAATTTTTTTCTTTTAGTAGCATAACCACAATAATGACATCTTAACATATTTGATGATTTATGATAAGTTAAACTAATATCACAATTAGGACACTTCTCTACATATCCACATGAAGAACATGTTAAAAATGATGAATAGCCTCTTCTATTTAGAAAAAGAATTACTTGTTCTTTTCTTTCTAAAGTTTCTTTAATCTGATCTATTAAAGTATTAGAAAAATAACCACTTGCTTTTTTAAATTCTTTATTCATATCAATAATTTCAACTTTTGGCATAGTGTTATTATTATACCTATTTTTTAATTCCAAAAGTTTATAAACATTTTTTTTTGCTCTAGCAAAAGATTCAAGTGATGGTGTTGCGCTTCCTAAAATAAGAGGACAATTATGATATTTACATCTTTCTTTAGCAATATCTATAGCATTATATCTAGGGTTATTTTCTTGTTTATATGTTTGAGAATGTTCTTCATCTATTATTATTACCCCAATATTTTTAAGAGGTGCAAATATCGCACTTCTTGCTCCGATTACAATATTTACTTTACCTTCATTTATTTTACGCCATTCATCATACTTTTCTCCATCTGAAAGACCACTGTGTAAAACAGCAATATTTGAAAAATATGATGTAAATCTTTTTATTATTTGTGGTGTTAAACTAATTTCTGGAACAAGCAAAATTGCTGTTTTGTTATTTTTTATAACATCTTCGATTACTTTCATATAAACATTAGTTTTTCCACTTCCCGTTACACCATATAATAAAAATGTTTCATTGGTATTAATAGAATTAAAAATTTCTTTATAAACTTTTTGTTGTTCTTCATTTAAATTAAATTTTATTTTTTCTTCATTAATTAAATTATATCTATAATTTTCTTCTTTTTCTTCAAGTAATATATTCTTTTTTAATAAAGTATTAACACTTGAAACCGATATTTTATTTAAAACTTCTTTTTTTACTTTTTTATTTTCTTTTAATAATTCAAGTATTTTTTCTTGAGATGCATTAAATTTTATATCATTATTATACATACCATAATTAATACATATATAAGTATCATATTTAGGTGTCATATTAACTTTCTTTTTTGCTTTTAAAGCTTTAGGTAACATAGCTTGATATGAAGTCATTAAACTACATAATGTAGTTTTACTTATATATTTACCTAATGTTAATAGTTCTTCATTTAATATTGGATAAGTATCTACAATTGATATAATTTCTTTTAATTTATTTTCTAAAGAAACATCCTTATTTTCATATATTTTTAAAACAAATCCCTCGAGTGTTTGCTTGCCAAAAGGAACAACTACCCTCATTCCTACTTTTAAAAGGGGAAGTTGTTCCTTATTAATTTTATATGTAAAAGTCTTATCTATAAAAACATGCTCTAATTCAACTAAACATTCACAAACCATATTATCCCCATAAATTTTTATTATATTTTTTTGTCCTTACCATTTCATTTATTGCATTAACAACTTCTTCTTTATCTTCTTTATATGTAACTCCATACCATTTTGCATCAGTTTTTAAAACTTCCATCTTTATTAATTCTTTTTTAATCATATCAAATATGACATCTGGTATTAAGTATTCACTTGTTAAATTAGATATATTCTCATCTAAAAATTTAGGAAAATCTTTTTCTAAATAATCAAATATACTACTTGTAAAACCAAACATATTCATTGATACTGTTTCATAATAAGGAACTTTAAAAGAAGGTCTTCCATCAAGTGGCGTACATATAATTTCATTATTTATTTTTTCAACTTTACTTTCAGTTATTTTAGTTAAATAATTGTTTTCTTCTTCACAAATACCTCTTTTTACACTTCCATTTTCTGTTAAAGTATTAGCTACTTTATAACCTACCATTGCAAAATGATTATCACTTGCTTTATTGTTTAGAAAATCTGCCAAAACTTTGTATGATTCTTGACCATAAAAATCATCTGAATTAATAACAGCAAAACATCCTTTAACTGTATCCTTACAACAAAGAATTGCATGAGCAGTACCCCATGGTTTTACTCTGCCTTCTGGAACAGTATATCCATCACTTAAACAATCTAATTCTTGGAAAACATAGGATACATCTATCTTATCTTCAACTCTTTTTCCTATTGTTTCTTTAAATATTTCATAGTTTTCCTTTTTAATAATAAATACAACTTTATTAAATCCTGCTTTTTTAGCATCATATATTGAATAATCAATAATAAATTCATCATTTGGACCAACTGGTTCAATTTGTTTTAATCCCCCAAATCTGCTTCCCATTCCAGCGGCCATTATTACAAGTGTTAAATCTTTCATTTTTAATTCCTCCATATTTATATTATAAAATATTAAATAAAATTAATCTACCTTTTTAATACTTTTATGATTTTTCAAAAACTGTTTTATACCAATTTCTTTAGAAAATGCAATAGATAAAAGATCTTTATTTATTCCTACGACTACACCTAAACCAAACTTATCATGCATTACTTTATCTCCATAAGAATACATCATATCTTCAGTATAAATATTTTTTTCTTTTTTAACTATTTTTTTATCATCAACATTTTCAATATTTATTAAATCTTCATTTATTTCATTAATAAATCTACTTGGAATATTAATTTCTTCTCTACCAAATATCATTCTTCTTTTAGCATTTGTTAAATAAAGTTTTTTCTTTGCTCTTGTTATTGCAACATACATAAGTCTTCTTTCTTCTTCTAAGTCTTCTTTTTCAAAACTAGAATTTCTATGTGGAAATAATCCCTCTTCTAATCCTACGATAAACACATATGGATATTCTAGTCCCTTGACACTATGAACGGTCATTAAAGTTACCCTATTTGGATCATCTTTATATTCTTCACTATCACTAACAAGCGCTATTTCAAGTAAAAAATCTTCAAGAGAAATAATACCTTCTTTTTCTTCAAATGTTTTTGTAATTGACTTAAATTCTTCTAAGTTTTCAAGTCTAATATCAGCTTCAAGTGTTTTTTCATCTTGTAAAGCTTTTTTCATTCCTGTTTTATCAAGAACTAAATCAATAAGTTCTGTTAATGTTACCTCGCTTGCTTTTTGTTGTAATTCTAATATAACATTTTTAAATTCTAACTCTTTACCTTCCGTTATCGAAGAAAAAATACTTGTATTATATGTTGATGATATGTTTTCTAATTTAGCAATGCTTTTTAATCCTATTCCTCTTTTAGGAGTATTAATAACTCTCAATAAACTAATATCATCATCAGGATTATGAATAAGTCTTAAATACGCAATTAAATCTTTTATTTCTTTTCTTGAATAAAAATAAAAGCTTCCTACAATGCGATATGGTATGTTTTCTTTTAATAAATTTTCTTCAAAAACACGAGATTGTGCATTAGTTCTATAAAGAATTGCTATATCAGCATAACTAACACCATTTTTTACTAATTCTTTTATTTTTCTTATTAAATAAAACGCTTCATCCACTTCATCATAACCTCTATAATAATTTATTTTTTCTCCTGTTTCATTTTCAGTCCATAAATTTTTATCTTTTTTATATACATTGTTTTTAATAACATCATTTGCAGCATTAAGTATTGTTTTAGTAGAACGATAATTTTGTTCGAGTTTTATAACTTTACAAGATTTATAATCTTTTTCAAAATTTAAAATATTTCGATAATCAGCATTTCTAAAACTATATATACTTTGAGAATCATCACCAACAACACAAATATTTTTATTTTTAACACTTATCATTTTTACAAGTAAATATTGAGCTTTATTTGTATCTTGGTATTCATCAATCAAAATATATTTAAATCTATCTTGATAATGTTCTAAAACATCTTTATTTTCATCAAATAGTTTTATAGGTAAAATAAGTAAATCATCAAAATCAACTGAATTATTCTTTTTTAATAATTCTTGATATTTTTTATAAACTTTAAAAACAACATCATCTTCTTCATTCCTAACATAAGTTTTATATTCATCTGGTAAAACAAATTCACTTTTACAACTTGATATTTTATTTCTTATCATATAAGGACTAAATGTTTTTGAATCATAACCTAAATCTTTTAATATCTTTTTTATAAGGGTTAAACTATCATCACTATCCATAATTGAAAAATTTGATGTAAATCCTAATTTTTCATAATTTTCTCTTAAAATCCTTACCCCAAAAGAATGAAATGTTGACGCGATAAGGCTTGTCTTACCTATTAATTTTTCTATTCTTTCTTTCATTTCTTTTGCCGCTTTATTAGTAAATGTAATCGCCAAAATATTATAAGGGCTAACATTACATTCTTTAATTAAATATGCTATACGGGTAGTTAAAACACGGGTTTTTCCACTTCCTGCACCTGCTAAAATTAAAAGAGGCCCATCTTTATATGTTACTGCTTCTTTTTGACATTTATTTAAATTTTCTAAAATCTCATTCATTTTTATACCTCTTACTTTCATTCATATTAATCATATCAATTATAAAAATATTAGTCAATGAATTTGAGTACATTTGTTTTGTTTTTTTAAAAATAAAAAAGAGTTTATGTAAAAATAAGCTACACAAACTCCATCTATATAAAACACTTTAGAAACTTTTTAAGTTTTAAAGTATCTAAGTGTCTTTAATATATATTATTATATTTAATTACAGATGTTACAATTTTATTATATGATTTCTTTTAAATATTATTCATTTATTATACTAATTCATATTTTCTTATAGTAATTCTTTCATCAGAACAATACTTTATTACAAAATTATTATTTCTCATACTTGTTAGTATAATATTCGAACATATCTTTTAACACTTCTTCACCATACTTTTTGATTCTTTTTAAAGAGTACTTTAAATTTCTGAAATCGTCATCTGTCATTATTTCGTTAAAAAACCTAATTGCCAAATATGAAAGTTCCCCAAATAAATGGTTATTTTGTAATTCTTCTTTGCTTAATTCATTTAGTTTTGGAAAATCTTGTACCTCTTTCTTTACTTTAAGAAAAAAATTTCTAAATTCTATTTTAGACTTTAAATACTCCCTATCATTAGATTTAAATTGTTTCATTCCTTCATCAAACCATGGAACTGTTTCATATTCTAAGTCGTCGTTCCACTCTTCATCATAATCATAGTTTAAATCTTGTTCTAATATCTTATCGTAATCATCAGCTAATTCTTCATTAAAACTTCGACAGTAATTTGACAGTTTGTGAAAGACTTTTATTTTCTTGTCATCTTCTATGAATTCAATACTTAATATAGTATCAAAAATAAGGCTTATTGTCCTTTCATTTGTTATATGACATTCTATTATCTTATCTATACTATCTGAAAGTTCGTCTAGGTCTCTTTCAGATGTTTCTCTTATTGTAATTAGAATCTTTTCTAATTCTTTAGATTTATTATTCATACTTTATTTCTCCTCGTTAATTTTATATATTTATTTTAGTATCTCTAGACATTTTCTTACTTTCCATACTTATTATATCCATCACTCTAGAACATCTGTTTTTAATTTTTTGTTATCTTTTTCTAACTTTTTTTAAACTCCTATTTGGTGTTGGTAAATTTTCTGGCATTGTTCCTCCTAATCTTTTAATACTTTCTCTTACTTCCTTACCCACTTCATAATGAACGGAATTGGCAGTATATTCATTATCTACTTTATCTCTTTTTAATTTAGCATCTGTTTGTGCTATTCTAAATATATTATTAGCTAGTTCTTCGCTACCCATGTTATCTAATATATCTTCTCTATATCTTAGTTTTTTCCTTTTAAATATATCATCTGCCGTTTCACCATTATATAGTCCTTTATATCCAGCGTTATGAAATCTAGCTAAATCTTTTACATGAGCTTTAACTGCAGTTTTATTTAAATTATAGTTTCCTTTTCGTGCTTGATTTCTCCTATATAATCTTTTCTCATCTTCAGTAAGTTCATCATACTCTTTTTCACTTAATTCTTGTTTTCTTGTTTGAATTGCAAAGTAAGTTTGAGCAAGTGCTATTACTTCTTTTCTTGAATCACCATTTTGTGCAATTAAATAGCATGCATATCTTGTTAGTCTATAATCTTTAGTTATTCTTTTGGTATTTGAACCTATATCAACCATTTTGCCGACGTTGGCAAAATGCTCATCAACCTTAATGTTTGAGTTCTTACATGCAAATTTTGCTTTATTAATGACATTTTCAAATCTTCTCCATTGTGTATATTCTAATATATTTGGTAATTCTCTTGCCAACCAATATTCATTACCAAACTCATCTATATGTTTAATATCTTCAAATAATTTTGTTGTATATTCTTTTATATCATTCATCTTATCATCTACCTTTCTTATGGACTACATGTCTTTATTTTTAATTTATTATTTTTTATCTTAAACATAATGCTGCCATCCTCATCTGTTCTATATATTTTTGAATTACTTAATGTATTTAATATTTCTTTATTCGGATGTCCATATTTATTATTTTTGCCAACACTAATAACTCCATATTTAGGATTAGCCTCATCAATAAATTTTTTACTACTGCTTGTTTTACTTCCGTGATGTCCTACTTTTAATACATCTATATTTGATATATTATAATTTTCTAATATATCTTTTTCTTTATCTACTCCTGCATCTCCCATAAACATAAATTTATAACCATTAATTTTTGTATAAATTACATTACTATTATCATTTTCATTATCATATTCTTTTGTTTGCAAGAAATATAGTTTGTTATTATCAATATTTAATTCATTTATACAAGAATAATATTTTATTTTTCTTTTATTTAATACTTTAATTAGTTCTTTTTCTAAATCGTTAAACTTACCACAGTTAAAGATTACTTTTTCTACCTTAAAGTTATTAACAATATTAATAGCTTCTCCCATATGATCGTAATCTCCATGGGTTAAAATTAAATTATCTATTTTTTTAATACCTTTTGATTTTAAATAAGGTATTGTTCTATTATTTGTTATATTATAATCATATTTGTCTTTATTTAACTGTAAAAGTCCTCCGGTGTCAATTAATGTTGTTTTTTTATTTACGACAATAAGTGTCGAATCACCCTGATTAACATCCATAAACATAATATAGTTATTATTAACAAAATTTATACTAGAATGCACAATTATAACCATAGCAAGAACAAATATTATTCTTTTCTTTCCTCTTTTTAAATTAAACAAGCATAATATAATTAATACATAATATAGACAAAATATGACAAAGTTTACTTTACAAAATGTTATTTTTAAAACATTTATTTTACTTAAAAATAATGTCAAATTTTCTAAAATAAATATAAATAAATGTAAAATATTGTCTAAAAAAGGAAATATGAAACTTATTAATGTTAATGGTAAAATTAAAATTGTAATAAAAGGAACAAAAAATAAATTATAAAAAATAGATAAAAAATTAACTTCATAAAAATTGTTAATAACTATAGGAAAAGAAACAACAAATGATATAAATGAAATACAAAAGGATTTACCTATATTTTTCTTAAAACTATTTATATATTCACCCATAAGAATTAAACTTAAACTAATTGAAAAAGATAACTGTAGTCCTAAATTAAAAATATACAAAGGATTTATAAATAAAATTATTGCTAACGTTAAATAAAGTAAATTCTGTGTTTTTATAAAAAAATAAAATCTTTTATTAATTGTTAGTAAAATTGTAAAAATACAACTTCTAAGTACAGACATAGGAAAAGATGTTAAAAACATATAAAATAACAAAAACAAAATTATTATAATACATCTTTTTTCTTCATATATTTTTAATTTTTTTAATATATTATTTAAAATAAGTACAAAAATAGATATATGTGTACCACTTATGGCAAATAAATGGCTTATTCCTATAATTCTAAAAGAATTAGTAACATCATTTTTTATATAATCA
The DNA here is from genome assembly GCA_000434175.1 of Mycoplasma sp. CAG:611. Classification (GTDB taxonomy): domain Bacteria; phylum Bacillota_I; class Bacilli_A; order RF39; family UBA660; genus CAG-611. The sequence goes on along the minus strand of HF999761.1, from coordinate 29,970 downwards.
TCTTTACCAAATATTAATCCGTTTATATATGGATAACTTTTTTCTAATTTAAAACTGTTTTTTATAAGACTGTTTTTTATTTTATAAAATATATTTTTATTATCTTTTATTTTTGTTATATCAGTTATTTTAAACACATGAAATATTTTATTATTGTATAAATATTTTTTATAATTAAATGTGTTTTCTACAGTATTATTATTTATATCTAATTTTTCTGTATTTATATGTACTATATCTCCATAACCATAATTGTTTAAAAATTCATCTTGTTCGTTTTTATTTAAATATAAATAGCCAATAAATTTTTCTTTGTTTTTTAATGTTAATTTTATTCCATAATCTTTAATTGTAATATCTATAATTTTAGCATCTATATTTTCTATTTCTTCATAATTACTTTTATAGGTAATAAAAAAGTTTGTTATTAAAAAATAAAATAACGCAATAAAAAGAATTATATAATAAGGATAATTACAAAGTAAAATAGTCCTTAATTTTATCATAAATGTTATCGCCGATTCCTGATATTTGTTTTAAATCTTCAACTGATTTAAATAATCCCTTTTCTTTTCTATATTTTATAATACTATCGGCTTTACTTTCTCCAATACCTTTAACACTCATTAATTCTTCCTTTGATGCAGTATTTAGTGAAACTTTATTTTCTTTTTCTGTTTTACTTGGTGTTGGTTTTTCAATACAAGATAAGTTGGTATCAGAATAATTATTCGAAGCATTATTACAATTAGTTGATATTTTTTCTTCTATTTCTTTTGTTTTTGAAAAGTTTGTTATTTCATTTTTACTATAAATAATTATAACCATTTCATCCGTTACTTTTTTACTTAAATTATTTGCTCTAGTCGAAGCATTAGAAGTTAAACCTCCTGCTTTTTCGATAACATCAATTACTCTATCTTCTTTATTCATTTTATAAGTTCCTGGTTTTTTAACTTCTCCTTTAATATCAACATACACATATGCTATTTCATATTGATCTTGTTTTTCAAGTTTTTCTATTTTTTCATTACTAGTTTGCAAGCTTATTATTTTTTCATTAATTTCTTTTATATTATTATAAGTATAATAATAAATAACTCCAATTAAAAGAATAGATAAAAACAATGTTATAAAACAAGATATTATAATTATTTTATTTTCTTCAAATATTTCTTTTATTTTTTCCATGTATTTTTCCCTCCATATAATTATATTGACAAAAAATAAAAAGACCTAAAATTTAGGCCATTTTTTTACGATTTTTTTTATTTTCTTCATAATTTATTCTTTGAACGACAGTTAATATTACAATTAATGATGCTGCAAAACTTCCTCCATAACTCATAAAAGGAAGAGGAACTCCCGTCAATGGAATAACTCCAGTTACACCAAGTAAATTAATAATAATATGCGACAATATATAAGTTACTGTCCCATAACATATAAGTCTGTTGGCATTATTAGTTGTTTTTTTAGCAATACTTAAAATTCTACAAATAAGTAAGAAATATAAGAATAAGACAAATGTTGCTCCAACAATTCCCGTTTCTTCTACTATTATAGGATATATAAAATCAGTATGAGCTTCTGGAAGATATAAATATTTTTGAGTACTATTACCTAATCCTTTTCCTAAAAGTCCTCCATTATTAATTGCAATATATCCATTACATATTTGATTACCTGTTGTTAAATATCTTTCACAAGGTGATTTTATATTAAATCTATCTAATTTATCACTATCAATAAAACCTGGCACATTCAAAATTATAATAGTTAAAACAATAATCATAAAAGCCCCTGCAGTGCCTCCGATTAACCCTATTTTCTTTTTAATAATTTTATCAACAGGTGATGTAAAAAACATAACAGCACATATTATAAAAAATATTATTGCAGTTCCATAATCTTTTTGTAAAACTATCATAAAAAAGATTAAAGCTGATACGATTAAAACAACTAAAGAATTTCTTACTTGATTTTTTAGTTCTTTATCTTTAGAAAAACCAAGCATTGTTCCTATCCATACAATTATAATTGGCTTAGCAAACTCACTAGGTTGAATAGTACCTATAACAGGAAGTTCAATCCATCCTTTTGCACCATTAAAAGCAACAGAATAAATAAGCGTAGCAAAAACAATACAAGTTATAACAATAAGCGCTATCCATGCATATCCTTTGTAATTTTTTGTTTTTATTTGCATACCAAAAATCACACATACTAAAAATGAAATTAATATGATAACTAATTGCCTTGTAAAATAATAACTTGGACTTACTTCTTGAAAGTATGCTGTTACACTTGAAGCAGAAAAAATCATAATAAGACCAAATCCAAACAAAACTACAGTTGTTAAAAAAAGTTTTTTATCAATATTCTTTATTTTATCTTTCATATTCTATCCTCATTAATATAATAACATAAAATTATCTTTTATTAAACTTAAAAATAAAGTTTTTTTAAACTATTGTAAACAATTATTTAATAAAACTTAGTTATTTATAATGACAAAACACTTACTAATTTAATAAACTATAATAGATAAATTAAAAGGAGGATGTTTATGTATTATTACGGAAATTCTTACGGATACGGTAACTATGGTGGAACATCATGCTGTGGAAATACTATGCCAACATGCGGTGGTAACACAGGATATGCTGGAAACGGATATGCAATTGTTCTAGTATTATTTATCTTATTAATAATTATTCTTGGCGCAAGAAATTGGAACTAATATATAATTATTATTTGGAAATAGAAAAAACTATTTCCTTTTTTCTTGTTTTGTGATAAAATATAACTGATTTTTACAAAAAAGGTGAAGTATATGAAAAATATTAAAAAATTAGATATATTAGATGAAGAAGATAAAAGACTTAGAACTATTAGTAAAGAAGTTGAATTCCCATTAAGTGAAGAAGATAAACATACAATTAATGATATTATTAACTACTTAACAAATAGTCAAATAGAAAAAATTGCAGAGGAATATGACTTAAGACCAGGGATGGGACTTGCTGCTATTCAACTTGGAATTAATAAAAGATATTTTGTTGTCGTTCACGAACAAGAAATAAAAGAAACCTTTAAAAATTATGTTATTATTAATCCCAAAATTGTTAGTAATTCTGAAGAAATGATTTATGTTGAAGAAGGCGAAGGATGCTTAAGTATCAATCGTGAATGTGAAGGAATTGTACCAAGATATGCAAGAGTAACAATCGAAGGCTACGACATTGATGGTAATAAAATAAAAGTTAGAGGTCGTGAAGAACTTGCTATTGCTTTTCAACATGAATTAGATCATTTAAACGGTATTTTATTTGTTGATAGAATTGATAAAAATGACCCTTATAAAGATGCGAATAAATATAGACCTATTTAAGGTCTTTTTTATATAAAAAGAAGTTAATCTAAACTTCTTAATCTTCTTAAATAAGTTTCTTTTAACTTCTCATTTTCTTCTTTTCCAATACCAATTAAATAATTTCCATCTTTAGAACAATTATTATTAAAATAATTCAAATCATAAAGCCTATTTTCAGGGTTTAAATATATTTCTTTTGCTTCTTCATAAACAATATTATTATCAATTAAACATTGTGAAATCTTATTAACAATGGTAAAACTTTCTTTATTTCTTTCAAATATTATTCTAAATTTATCATCGTATAAAACAGGTAACAAATTAAACTTTTCTTTATAACTTAAAATTAAATCTTTTGCCGCCTTTAAATTTTCTTTTTCTATTAAATATTTTATAAAGGTTTGTTTTCTTGCTATTTCACTAAAAACAGCATCTTGATAACTAATTTCTATCTCTTTTCTAATCATTAATCCTTCATCGTTAAAAAGGCAGTCACAAACAATAGTTGGAGATGATACCTCGACTTTATTTTTATTTTCAAATTTATATACATAAAGTTTAGGACAATCATAACTTGAAATATCATCATCTATTAAATAATATTTTTTATTTAAACAATAAATATGTATATCATTGTTTGAAGAGTCAATATCTATCACAAATGAATCATTTTTTTCACTGTCGATTTTTAAACCAATTTTTAATTTACTACCTTCTTGCATATATCCAAAAAAAGGTAATGCTAATGATGAATCCATTATTTCTTTAAGATTATTTTCTTTTGCAAACTCATATAAATTCATTAATGAATCTTTAATTGCATATTCATAAATAAATTCAAATGCTCCTTCATTAATTTCATCAATGCTTGTAAAAATAAATCGTATAAATTCTTTTACAACACCATCTGATTTTTTGTAATTATGGTCGTTAATCATATTTATTGCATTTATTATTTCATTAAATTTTTCCATAACACCACCTCTTTTAATTGGTTATTATAATAACACATAATACATATTTTAGCAAGAAAAAGGAATTTGTTAATCCACTAGTTTAACACTTACAAGTTTACTAACACCAGATTCTTGCATTGTTATCCCATATAATGTATTAGCATATTCCATTGTTTTTTTCTTATGAGTTATAATTATCAATTGCGTTTTACCGATATATTTATTAAAATATGTACCTACTCTATCAACATTTGCCTCATCAAGAGCAGCTTCAACTTCATCAAATAAACAAAAAGGAATCTTTTTAACATTTAAAACGGCAAAAAGCAAACTTATTGCAGTAAGTGTTTTTTCTCCTCCGGATAATAAGCTTATTGAAGTTATTTTCTTACCTGGTGGCGATACTTCAATATTAACCCCTGTTTCTAAAATATTAGACTCATCCGTTAGTTTTAGTTTAGCAGAACCACCTTTAAATAATTCTTTAAAAACATTATTAAACTCTATTTCAATTTCTTTAAATGTTTTAATAAATTCTTTTTCCATAACTGAGTCTAATTCGTTTATTATCTTAAGAAGTGTAGTTATTGCCTCTTCTAAATCATTATCTTGTTTAGTTAAAAATTCATATCTTTTACTTACTCTTTCATATTCTTCAATAGCACCAAGATTGACAATACCAATCTCTTTTAACTCTTTTTTATATGAATTAACATTTTTTCGTGCCACATCTATATCTTCTTCTAAAACATAATTCGCTTTTGCTTTTTCAAAAGTCATTTGATATGTTTCACTTAAAATATTAAGTAAATTATCCATTTTAACACTCATTTTAGAACTTTCTATTTCTAATGTTTTTTTCTTTTCTTCTAAATTTCTTACATTAGAATTATTAAGTCTATATTTAGCTTGATATTCTTCAATTAAAGAAGACACTTTTTCCTTTTCCTCATTTAAAAGAATAATTTTTTTATTTACAAGTTCTTTTTCTTTTAATACTTCATAATACTTTTTAAGAATTTTTTCTTCCTCTTCATTTATTGAATTATCTTCTAAATCTTCTAAATTATTTAATTCTAAAGTAATTCTATCAAGCTGATTTTTTAAAAGTTTATAATTTTCATTTTTAGCATTATATTCTTCAGTTAATAATATTTTATTTTTTCCTATTTCATATAAAATATTTTCAAATTGTTTAATATTTTTATCTATTTCTTCTTGTTTTTGTTTTAAAGATAGAATTTCTTTTTCTTCCATATCTTTTTTTGTTAAAAGATTTTCTAATTCATATTTTTCACTTATAATACTTTTTTTCTTAACTGTTCCTCCTGTTATTGAACCGCCAACATTAATTATTTCGCCATCAAGAGTTACAATTTTATATTTATTATTTATTTTCTTACTAATTTTATTAGCATTATCAATATTATCTACAACTAAAACATTCCCTAATTGATTAAAAATAATATTTTTATAATTAGAATCATACGAAACAAGATTAGCTAAAATATCAATAAAACCATCCATATCATTTACAACATTTAGAATATTATCCTCTATGTATCTTGGTTTAATAACATCAAGAGGAAAAAATGTTACTCTTCCTAAATTGTTTTCTTTTAAATAATTAATGCATGTTTTAGCAACATTTGGATTATCTACAACAAGATAGTCTTTAGCACCCCCTAAAGAAACATCTAACGCTAAAAGATATTTTTCATCTATGTTAATAAGTTTTGAAATTGTATTATGAATTCCTATAAATTTAGGATTACCAAGAAGCCTTTTTATACTTACAGGGAAACTACTATTTTCAATATAGTCATTTAAATATTTTATTTTATATTCTTTTTGAAGTTTTAAGTTTTCTAAAGCCGATATTTTATTTTTTATATCTTCTTTAGTATTATTTAATGAAACATATTTATTATTTTTATTACTATTATCTTTTAAAACTTCTTTTATTTTATTATCTAAAATAGTTAAATCTGTTTTTATAGATAATAATTTATTATTTAAAGATAATTTTTGTTCTTTTAAATTAGTAATATTTTCATGAACTTTTACATCTTCTGCATCATATTTACTTCTTTCTTTAATAATATTTTTTTCACCATTTAGCTTTTCTTCTTCTTTTGTTAAAATAAGAAGATTTTGTTGTAAAGAAGTAAGATTAGTTGTTATTTTTTCAAGTTCTTGTTTTTTCTTTTCAAGTTCAATATCATCATTTGTAATATTTGTTGTTTTTTCTATTATTTCATTTGTTAAATCTTCAATTTGTTTTGTTTGTTCATGATATAAAACATTTAATTTTTCTAAATCATTAGCAATTAATGCTATTTCTATTTGTTCAAGGTTTTCTTTTATTTTTAAATATTTACTTGCTTGTTCACTTTGAATTTTTAATGGTTCAATTTGTTCTTCAAGTTCTTTTATTATATCTTTTACACGGGTTAAGTTTTCATTTGTTTTTTCTAGTTTTTTTAAAGCTTCTTCTTTTCTTCTTTTATACTTTAATACTCCTGCTGCTTCTTCAAAAATAGTTCTTCTTTCATAAGGTGAATCACTTATTATTTTACTTACTTCTCCTTGGGAAATTATATTAAAAGCATATTTCCCCATACCACTATCAAGGAATAAGTCATAAATATCTTTTAAACGACATTTTTCGTTATTAAGATAATATTCGTTTTCACCACTTCTAAAAACTTTTCTTGTAACAGATATTTCAGTATAAGGAACTTTTAAGTAAGAATCACTATTGTCAAAAACAAGACTTACACTTGCAAGATTAAGTGGACTTCTTGACTTGCTTCCTGCAAAAATAACATCACTCATGTTGTTTGAACCACGAAGAGATTTTATTGATTGTTCTCCAAGTACCCATTTAACAGCATCAATTATGTTGCTTTTCCCACTTCCATTTGGACCAACAATACATGTGATATTATCATCTAATGTAATATTTGTTTTATCTGCAAATGATTTAAAACCCGATATTTTAATTTCTTTTAAATACATAATTATCAAGTCTCCTTTTATGTTTATATATAAATTATAACAAAAATTAGAAAAGAAAAAAAGAATTTGTTAAAAATTCCTTGAAGATAATTAAATTTTACTTTATAATTAAGTACAAGTATTGGAACAAAGTATGAAAGAGGATTATAAAATGAAGAAGAAAAAAGGTTTATTAATAGTAATATCAGGCCCAAGTGGTATAGGAAAAACTACGATTAGAGAAAGGCTTGTAAAAGAAAATGATGATTTTTGGTATTCAATTTCTATGACTACCAGAAAACCTAGAAAAATAGAAAAAACTAATAGATATGAGCAAAATGGTATTGATTATTATTTTGTTGATGAGGATGAATTTATTAGTAATATAAAGGAAAATAATTTTCTAGAATATGCTGAAGTTTATAAAGGACTTTACTATGGAACTTTAAAAGATATTGTATTTAAAAAATTAGATGAAGGTATAAATGTTATATTAGAAATAGATGTTAATGGTGCAAAGCAAGTAAGGAAAAATTATAAAAATGCTTTATTAATATTTATAAAACCTCGTTCTTTAGAAGAGCTTGAATATAGATTAAGAAATAGAAGAACAGATACTGAAGATGCAATTAAAGAAAGATTAGAAAAAGCTATTTATGAAATAAGCAACAGTGGTATTTATGATTATGTTATTGAAAGTGGTTCTAAAGAAGAAGATTATGAAAAAGTTAAAAATATTATTGAATATGAAAAAAACAAGAAAATATGTAAATAGATTCTTGTTTTTATTTTAGTATTAAATTTATGAATAAAGTTTAGAAATTTTTTCTAATAATTTTTTATATTTATTAGATACTTCATATAACGAAGAAACCTTTTTAAATGCCTCTTCCGTTGTATGTGATGCTTTTAATAGCTTTTCTCTTCTTGATACATAAGTGTTTGATATAAAATAATTATTTGTCAAAAAGAATGCATCATGTGTTAATACAAATTCTAAAATTTTTAATAGTTTTTCGTAATTTCTAGTACACATTTTAAAACTATCTATAAAAAATAATTGACTGTCATTATTTTTAATTTCTAATAATAAATTACAAAGTGTGTCATTAAAAGTAGAATCTATGCCACTTTCATAAACTGTTTTTTTTATTTCATCTGTTAAAACATTATTTAATTCTTCAAGTTCAAAAGGTTTTGTTTTTAGTTTTTTGTAATCATGTTCAAGATTAGATTCACTACATTTTGATAATTCAATTAAAGCTTTCATTGCAGTTGGATATTTATTAGAAATATTTCTATAAACATCTTTACTTTCATCAAGAATAAGTAAATTTGAAAGTTCAAATAAATCTATTTTTGAAAAATATTCAATGGCACTTTTTGTTATTTCTTTTATGGAAAAGTCGCTTAAATAAGTATTAGAGCCATATTGCTTATAACTTTTGCTGCTGACACCTTCAAGTAAACTATTTCTAATAGCAACGACAACCATATTAGCCACTAAAATATTTTTCGGCTCATAAAAAGTTCCTTCTTCGCTACCAACTATTAAAATGGCATTTCTAAACTCTTCATCTTTAAAATTATAAAGAATTGAGTATAATTGTTCCTTTACATTATCAATTATATTATATAATGCTGTATTAGATATTTTGGCCTTTTGTAATTGTTTTTTTAAAATATTCCATGTATAAAACTCTATTATTTCATTTTTCATACTTTCTTACTCCCATTGTTAAGATACTTTTAATCATAACATATTTGCTACTTACATTATAACAAAAAAGTTTTTATTCGTCAGCATTACATATAAAAAACACAAAAATTTATTTAACATTTCTTTGTAAATCTAACCAATTTTATGGTATTATAATACTTGTTGAGGTGAAGTATATGAAAAAACATTATTTTTTAATAATTATATTATTATTTATTTGTATAATACTTACAGGATGTGATACAAATAGTTATATGAAAGAGGTTACTTATAATGAATATTTAAACTTAAAAGAAAACGCAAAAAAGAATAATAAAAACTTTATTTTATATATAAAGCAAGAAAATTGTAGGCATTGTAAAGATTTTACTCCCACAATTACAAAAGTAGCTAAAGAATATAAAATAACTATTTATTATATTAATCTTACAAAACTAACTAAAGATGAATATACTAAATTTAAAGAAGAAGAATCTTTTTCTGGTACACCAACCGTTTTATTCTATGAAAATGGTGAAGAACTTGGTAGTTTTTCAAGATTAGTTGGAAATAAAAGTGAAAAAACTTTAATTAACAGATTGACTTCTAGAGGATATATAACTGAATAAAAGGTTATTAACATTTTTGTTAATAACCTTTATTTTATTTATTTTTCAACTTTTTCTAATTTAGTTAAAACTTCTTTAGTAACTTTAATCGCGCTATTTCTTAAATCTTCAACAGCACCTTCTACAACTGGAGTTGCTTTTTTCTTTGCAAGTTCATATAAATCATCTAGTTTTTCTTTTATTTCTTCACTTTTTTTCTTAGCTATTTTTAATACTTTTTCTTTATCAAGATCCTCTAAATCTTTTTTTACTTCATTAATTTTTTCTTCAATAGCCATTTTTACATCATCTTTGTCTAACTCTTTAACACTATTTAGTAGTTCTTCAAATTTTAATTTTAATTTTTTTCTTGTTTCACTACCCTTATCTGGTGCAAAAAGTATTCCAAGTCCTACTCCTGCCCCTAATCCTAATAAAAGTTTTCCTAATCCATTTTTTTTACTCATCTTTATCATCCCTTTCTATATTCTTTTTTCCAAAAAAACTTTTTATAACTTCAACTATTTTTGCTATAATCGCATCACTTACAGTACTAACCGCACTGTTAACATGATCAATTGTCTCAAATACTCCATTTACTGCCTTTAACTTTCTTTCTACATCCAGTAATATTATATGTACTTTATCACTAATTATTAATATTTTTATAGCTATTAATATTAAAAAGATAAGAAGTACACATGCTAAAACTAATAATATTGTTGTTATTACGGTATTATATCCCATTTTTATTCCCTCCTAAAAACTATTTTTCATCATACATCATGTCAATTAAATCATATAAACTTTTTTCTTCAGGCTTTTCTTCTTTTGTTACTGCTTTAACTTCTTGTTCATCATCTATTTCTTTTTGTAATTTTTTATTCTTAGCAGTTCTTGTTTTTTCTTGTTCTTTTTCTACATCTGTATAATCAACATTATATTCTAAACCTAAATCTTCAAAATATTCTTCAGCATCCCCTAAAGTAATCTTAGGAATACCAGGTGCTTCTTCTTTGTCAGTCATTTCATAAAGTAAAGAATCTGCATCTTCTTTTGTTTCTCCATATGCTTTTTGTCTAATCGCATCAAAATCCATCTTTTTAGGCTTTTCTTCTATAAACAAATTATCAATACTTTTTCTTTCATAGGGTACTTTAGTAGTCACATTAGAAGCTTCATGTTCACTACTAATTACACCATAAACTGGAGATATATTTAATGAAGGTTTAAATTTTTCCTTTTTAACTTCAGGTTCTTTATAATTATCAAATGAATAGTTTTTTTCATATCCACCATATAAAACTTTTTCTTCTTTTTTAGGCATTTCATAAACAGGTTCTACCTTTTCCTCTTCGATAAAATCTTCTACATCAAATATAATTGGTGGTTTTTCTTCTTTAACTTCTTTTGTTTTGTTCTCTTCCTCGTATTCTTTATATTCCTTATATTCTTCTTTTATAGTTTTTTCAACATCAATTTTTTTAGCTATTTCTTCTTTTTCGTCTTCTTCATCTTCTTCATAAATCATAGTTTTTAGCTTTTCTAATAATTTCATTTTGTTCTTCCTTTCATATTAAGTTATTCCGTTTTTTCTATATTAATTATATCCTCATCTGGTATTTCATTTGGTTTTGGTTTATATTCACCATACATCTCTTTCCATTCCAAGAATGAAGATGTTTTTTTTGATGGATTCAAATAACTATATTCCTCTTCATTATAATTAATTGTATTTGTTCCTATTAAAGACTCAATTATTTTGTCATTATAATTAATACTATTTAAAATAGTAATTGCTTTAAATAAAGATTCTTTATAATTATCTGTTATTACTTCTATTTTAGAATAATTATACATAACTTCAAGAAAATAATTATTATCTTGTTTTGTTATTAGAACATAGCCTTTATTACCATTATGATTAATTATTTTAGAATAGAAAGCTTTTTCATCCTCATTTATTTTATAATCATTAACTATTTTTTTATAATAACTAATTATATCTACATATAAATAATACTTATGTCCTTTAGAATAAAATACATTATTTTCTTTTTCATCGTTAATAATAGTCATATCATTTGGTAAATATATTTTATATCCTTTAAATGAATTATTAGCTTTATAAGTATTACTAAGACCATAATCCACTATTTCATCAAGTGATAAACTATTTAACTTTACAATACTACAACCTGTAAGTAAAAGTACAATTATTACTAAAGGTAAAATTATTTTCTTCATATTTTATTTATACACCTCTATTATATCAAATTTATTTAAGAATATAAATAGTTATTTTTTAAAAGCTACAAGTTTGTAAATTTTAAAACCTTTTTGACTAAATTTATATTCATACTCTGTCATTATATTATCATTATTTTCACTGTTTTGCAAATCTAAATTTATACTTTCAAAAATATAACCATAATTACTAAGAGAACAAATTGAATATTCAAAAAGCCCCATGTTATCTGTTTTAAACTCTATTCTTTTTTCTTTTTTAAATAATTTATCATAAGTTTTTAAAAAATTAGGACTTGTAAGTCTTCTGTTTTCATGTCTATTCTTAGGCCATGGATCAGAAAAGTTTAAATATATTTTATCTATTTCATGAGAAAAAACTTCATCAAGTTTTAATGCATCATAATTTATTAAATATAAATTATCTAACTTTTCAAGTCTTTTTGTTGCAATTGCAAGTATACTTGCGCTTTTTTCTATTCCTATATAATTAATATTAGGATTTTTCAAAGCCATTTCATAAATAAATTTACATTTTCCTGTTCCTATTTCTATATTTATTTCATTGTTATTGTTAAAAAGAATATTCCATTTTCCTTTATATTTTGTAGGATTATCTATAACAAAAGAACAATTACTTAATATTTCTTCTTTATTTTTTACATTTCTAAGTCTCATAACACCATTCCTTTAACTAGCTATTTTATTATATCATAATTATTAATTCTAAAACAAATAAATACAGTAATTAAATAAAAAATTTATAAAAATAATTTTAAATTAAACTCTACATTTTAGTAATAAATTCATTTACTATCTATTCGTACTTCATCTATATATTGGTATTTAAAGCACTAGAATTTGTAACAATACTTTGTTGTAATTCGTTTTCTAAATTTTTTCTTGTATTTAAGCAATATTTCCACCACATCTTGCCACATATATAATATTAAACATTCGCTTTTTTGTTTTTTATAAATGCTTTAACATAAAAACAAAAATTACATATAATATTTTAGAAAAAAGGAGGAATTATATGAATACAAATATGCCTTTTGGCATTAATCCAAACATGATGCCTAATAATCAAATACCAATGATGCCTAATAATTTTCAATCAGGTTATGATTATAATTTAATCGAACAAAGATTACAAACACTTGAAAGAAAGGTACAAGCAATTGAAAAAAAATTAAATAATACTAATTCTACACCAAATAATTTAGATTATAATTACAACTATACTTCTAGTATGCACATGATGTAATATGTTAAAGTTTAAAAATAATTCTAAAAATATTAAAAACGGTGATATTTTTATATGCACCCATGATACATATGATGATAGACATAAATATATAAATGATGCGATTAAAAACGGATGTAAAGCCATTATTATAGATAAAGATATTAAAGCTAATAATAAAATGTTTATTAAAGTACAAAACACTAATGATACATATTATCAAATATTAAATAATTATTATAATTATCCACTTGATAATTTAAAACTTATTGGAATAACCGGAACTGATGGAAAAACAACAACAGCAATGATTATTAATGATTTATTAAATAATTATGTTAATTCTTCTTATCTAGGTACAAATGGTTTTATATTAAAAGAAAAAGTTATTAAAACTAAAAATACAACACCAAGTATAGATACTTTATTTAAATATTTTGATGTATTAAATAAAAACAATTACGATAATCTTGTAATGGAAGTATCTAGTGAAGCTTTACTACATAATAGATGCCATAATATTAATTTTGATATAGCAGTTTTAACTAATATTAAAAAAGACCATTTAAACGTTCATAAAACATTCAAGAATTATTTAGAATCTAAAACAAAATTATTTAAACAAGCAAATCTATGTATTTTAAATAAAGATGATAAACATTTTAATTATATTAAAAGAAAATGTAACAAAAATATAATAACATATGGAACAAAAAAAAAATGTGATTATTATTTTTATGATATAAATGAATACAATGATAAAACTACTTTTAAGCTTAAAGTAAATGACAAAATTTACAATATTACAAGCCCTTTAATTGGTAAATTTAATGTTTATAATTTAGTTTCTGCTATTGCAACTTTAAATTGTTTTAATATAAATATAACTTCTATTATAAATAATATTAAAAAAATTAAACAAGTACCAGGAAGACTTCAAAAAATAGATTTTAAACAAAATTATGATATTGTTTTAGATTACGCTCATACAAGTAATGCTACATATGAAGTGTTAAAACTTTTTAATAAAATTAAAAAAGGAAATATTATTACAGTAGTTGGATGTGCTGGTAAAAGATATAAAGATAAAAGAAGTGAAATTGGAAAAATAGTAACTACTTATTCTGACAAAGTTATTTTTACTATGGATGACCCTAGAGATGAAAAAGTATTAGATATTATAAATGATATGATATCTAAAGTTAAAAATAATAATTATGAAATAATTGAAAATAGAGAAAAAGCCATTTTTGAAGCATTACATTTAGCAAAAGAAAATGACACTATTTTAATATTAGGAAAAGGATTAGATAATTATATGGCAATTAGTGATAAATATGTAAAATATAGTGATTTAAATGTTATAAAATCTTATTTTAAAAAATTATCAAAAGAAAAATGATAATTTTTTTATTTATAAATTATCATTCCTGAAAAACAATATATTTGTTCCTCACTAAATATTGATACCCCTACTTGAAATTTTATATCAATTATTTCACCATCAAAATCATTTAAAAAATCATTTATTTTTTCTTCTAAATCTTTTTCACTTTCTTCATCATATATTTTTACTTTCATAAATATCACCAAATTTAGTATAAAAAAACAAAGTATAAAATTATGTTGAATTTTATACTTTGTTAAATTATTTTATTAAATATTTTGATTTTTTTAAAATGCTATAAACTAAACCTGTACCAATAGCCAATGATATTGTTCCAAGAATTACAAATATTGTTGTTGATCTTCCTGTATCTGGAACATTACTAATTATTATTACTTTTAAATCTTGTTTTTTAGAAATTACTATATCACTTTCTTTATCTTTACTACATGTTTGTTCTTTTGTTTCATAAAATTTTACAGTAGGTTCTAAAGTTACTTTTTTAACATTGTTATTTTTTAATTTTGTATCAAATGTTATTTCTATTTTTTCATTTACCTGTAACATTTTATCTATTATAAAAGTTATTTTATTTGTTTCAATGTTTGTTTTTACTAAGGTTTTATCAATTCCTGAAATGTTAATTGAGTCTTTAACTAGTGTAACATTATTATCAATAGGAACTTCTATAACTATATTACATACATTATATGATAATTTTGAATTATTTGTAACCCTTACAACATTTTTAATAATTGTATCTTCTTGTTTTAAGTTAACACCTAAATCAAGCGCTGTTTCTTTTTCAAGGTCTTTTGCAGTAATTATATATTCTTTTTTTCCTATATTACCTGCAGCATCTTTAGCAAATACATAATATGTTCCTGCTGTTTTTGTTTCATCTACATTTTTTATTTCAACTGTTTGTTCAGTATATGAAGTACCTAAACTAATCCAGTCACTAACTTTTTTTTCATCACTATTTTTAGAATAAGCAAATTCTACAACACCTACATTATCTGTTAGTTTTGCACTTATTATACAACTTCCATTTTCACATTTTTTAGAAGATATTTCTACTACTGGTTTTTCTGTATCAGGTGTTCTTACTACACATTGTTCGCATACTTCAATTGTTCCTTTTTTAGATGTTGTTTTTATAAATGATTTTTTTTCAGAACATTCTACTTTATGTAATGTATCTTTTTTTTCCGTACAACTATCAACAGTTTCTGTATTAATTATAGTCCATTTAACATAATCTCCTGATGATATAAGGCTTCTTGTACATGTTGATTTCTTATAATTCGGACCTGAACATTCTACTTTACTTGTTTGATTCTCTGATGACGTACAACTTGATGGATATGAAGTATTACAATTCCATTCACCATAAGTTGTACCTGTTTTAGTTTGCACGCATTCAACTGTAACTGTTTTTACCGTTTTACATCCTTTACTTGTCATTGTAGTTCCAGCAGGGCACTTCGCATCACCAATAATCTTTCCATTAGAATTATAACAATAGTTCGGACTTAAATTCGGACCAGATCCTATATACCCCGCAGAACATGTTGGACTTGTATAAGAATCCCTATCTTCTTGATTACAAGTAACCCTTTCTGTTGGTCCAGTTTTAGGAACACAAGTAGAAACTTCAGAACAAGATTGTTTTGACCAAGTTGATGATGCAGTTCTAGTACAAGACTTTTGTGTCATATATTTAGTACATGATACTGTTTCTGTATCATTTGAGGAAGAAGTACAACTACCCGGATAAGAATCAGAACATGACCATGTCGTATATGTTGGTTCAGAAGAAACCCATTCACCATTAGATGTCGTTTTTATATATTTTTTTTGTTCCTTACATTTAACTTGTTCCGTATTTGTTTCACTTGCTTTACATTCACTTACTTCTTCTGGTTCACCAACTTGTACCCATTCATTACTTGTTATTGTGCCTTTCTTTTTACAATCATTATCTGTTGGTTTTACATTACTACACTCTGTTGATAAAGTTTCCGGTTCTAAGAAACTATTGTTTTTGTATTCATAATTTTTTTCATCATTATAAAATACATTAAGTCCTACCGCAGTTAAGATAAAAACTAATAATAAAACTGTTTTCTTTACTTTTTTCATTTAAACACTCCTTTATTTTATATTACCCTACCATTATAATGATATTATACCTCCGGCAATTATTTTAATCAAGCATAATTCAACAATATTTTAATTAATTTTAATTTATAGTTAACAAAAAAGAAGCTATATCGCTTCTTAAATTATTTCAATAATTAAACTTTCTTTTTTCTTAGGTTTATTTTTTGATATTTTAAATATTTTATCAATATCTATGCTTTCTTGTTTTTTTCCATAAATCGTACATAAAATATCACCTTTTTTAACATAACTGCCAACTTCTTTTTTTAATATTACTCCTGCATCATAATCAATATTATCTTCTTTTTTTACCCTACCAGATCCTAACTTGCAAGAAAGTTTTCCTATTTCTAACGCATTTATTTCTTTTAAATAACCTTCTTTTTCACTTAATACATTAATACCTTTTTTTAATTTTAAATTATCTATATTCCCATTCTGTCTATTTACATAAGTAATAAATTTTTCATAAGCTTTACCATTTTCTAAATTAGTAATAACTTCTTTTTTAGCATCTTTTTTTGACACATTTTTAACAACCATAACAATTTCAGTTGCCATATCTATTACTAAAGATTTTAATAAATTATCTTTTTTATTTTGTAAAATATCTAATACTTCCATTACTTCAATTTTATTTCCTACATTGCTTCCTAAAGGATTAGTCATATCAGTTAAAATACATATAACTTCTTTATTATAATGTTTTCCTATTTTTTTCATAATTTTAGCAAGTTTTATCGCATCATCATAATTTTTTATTAAAGCACCATTCCCTATTTTGATATCAATAACTATTTTACTTGCTCCACATGCTATTTTTTTACTCATAATGGAACTTGCAATCAATCCAATACTTTCTGTTGTATTAGTAACATCTCTTAAGGCATATATTTTTTTATCCATTAAACAAATATTTTTTGTTTGGCTAATAATACAAAATCCTATATCTTTCACTGTTTTTATAAAAGTTTTTTCACTTAAATTAACATTTACATTTATGCTTTCTAATTTATCTATTGTCCCGCCAGTATAACCTAATCCTCTTCCACTCATCTTAGGCATTAATATATTACATGACGCTAGTAAGGGCGCTAAAATTAAAGTTGTTTTATCACCTACACCTCCAGTTGAATGTTTATCAACTGTAATACCTAAATAATCTAAATTAAGAGTATCACCACTTTTTATAAATATATCTGTTAAATTAATTATTTCTTTATCATTAAGACCATTTTTACAAATAGCTTTTAATAATTTTGTCATTACTTCATCATTTATTTTATCATTTAAATAAGCATTAAAATACATATCAAGTTCTTTATATGATAATTCTTGTTTTTTATTTTTTTTATCTACTATTTTTTCATATTTATCTTTTTGTAAATATGTTTTATAACCATATATTAATTCAGGGAATAATGTTACAAAACTTAAAACAAGAAGATCAAAAGATATTATATTCCATTTTCCTATAATTAATACAAAAAGAATAGCTAAAAAGTGAAGAACTGTTTTAGTTTTTCCATATATATCTGCTGCTAAAACTATTTTCTTTTTTTTCATTATTGTTAAAGCTAAAATCCAAATAATTATATCTCTTATAAATATATATAAACTATAAATAGGAATTATATTTTTTATTATTAAAATAATAGTCGTTACAACAATCAATAATTTATCAACAAAAGGATCAAGTAATTTTCCAAATTTTGTTACTTGTTTATATTTTCTTGCTACATATCCATCTAAAAAATCTGTTATTATTATAAAAGTAAACAAACAAGCTGGAACTAAATTTTGGATTCCTTTATTATATAATAATATACCAAATGGTATAATAAGAAGAAGTCTTGTTATTGTAATTATATTTGCTAGCACTACTTATCACATCCTTACATATTAATCTTATTTAATTCTTCTTTTAATTTTTCCTCATTCCAAATAGTTATTCCAAGTTCTTTAGCTTTTTCGTATTTACTACCTGGATTATCTCCCACAATTACTACATCTGTATTTTTACTAACAGAATCTATTGTTTTACCACCATAAAGATTAATTTGTTCTTTTAATTTATCTCTTCCTATAAAACTAATTGTACCTGTTATTACAAACTTTTTATCACTAAAATTATCTTGTTTTTCTATTTGTTTACCTAAATAATTCATATTTAAACCTAAATCTTTTAATTTATCTAAAAGTTTTATATTTTCTTCATCTTTAAAATAATCATAAATACTTTTAGCCATAACACTTCCTACATCATTAAGTGAAGTTAATTCTTCTTCTGTTGCATTTTTTATTTCTTCAATTGATGGAAAATTTTTTGCTATAACTAAAGCGCTTTTTTCGCCAAAGTGTCTTATACCAAGACCAAATAATAATTTTTCTAAAGAATTAGATTTGGATTTTTCAATATTATCTAAAATTGTATTAACTGACTTTTCACCAAAACCTTCAAGTTCTTTTAATTCATCATGTTTTTTATAAAGGTTATAAATATCATCAATTGTTTTTAAATAACCGAAATTATAAAAATCTTCAATTATTTTTTCCCCTAATCCTTCGATATTCATAGCTTTTCTACTTGCAAAATGAATTAATTTTTCCATATTTCTTGCAGGACATTTTTTATTCGGACAATAATGATGTGCTTCACTTTCTTTTTTTATTAATCTTGTTTTACACACAGGACAAACTTCTATCATTTTAAATTTAGGTAAAATTTCAACTCTTCTATCTAGTTTTACACTTACTACTTCAGGTATAACATCCCCCGCTTTTCTTAAAACCACAATATCCCCAATGCGAATATCTTTTTCTTTTATAAAGTCTTCATTATGAAGTGTTGCTCTTGATATAGTACTTCCAGCAACACGAACAGGTTCTAAAATAGCATTTGGTGTTATTTTTCCTGTCCTTCCTACAGTAAAAATAATATTAGTTAATCTTGTTGTTACTTCTTCAGGAGGAAATTTATATGCGATAGCCCATTTAGGATTTTTAGCAGTATATCCTAAAGCATCTTGCATATTTATATCATCAACTTTTATAACCATACCATCTATATCATATAAAAGGTCTTTTCTTTTTTTTGAAGTATCATTTATAAAATTTATAACTTCATTTATATTATTACAAACCTTTCTATCTTTATTAACAACAAAACCCAAATTAGACATAAAATTCAATGCTTCTTCATGTGAATAAATGCCATAATCTTTTGGATTAGGTAAATGATATATAAAATTACTTAATTTTCTTGATGCTGCAACTTTTGAATCAAGTTGTCTAACACTTCCACTTGCTAAATTTCTAGCATTTTGAAATAAATCAAGATTTTGTTTTTCTCTTTCTTTATTAACTCGATTAAATTCTTTTTTACTTATATATATTTCTCCACGAACTTCAATATCAATGTTTTTATTTAATTTTAAAGGAATATCTTTTATTGTTTTTACATTATGTGTTATATCTTCACCAATTTTTCCATCACCACGTGTTGCCCCACGAACTAAAACACCATTTTTATATAATAAACTAATTGCAAGTCCATCTATTTTTTGTTCGACAACATATTTAGGGTTAAATCCCTCTTTTTTTATTCTTTCGTCAAATTTTACAATTTCATCTTCATTAAATATATCTCCTAAAGAAAGCATAGGTATTATATGTTCTACTTTTTTAAAACTTGATATTACTGTAGATCCTACCCTATGTGTTGGTGAATCTTCTTTTATATAATTAGTTTTTTCTTCAAGGTTTTTAAGTTCTTCAAGTAATCGATCATATTCACTATCATCTACAGTTGGTTTATCTAAAATATAATATTCATGACTATATTTATTTAATAAATCAACTAAATAATCTATTCTTTTTCTATCTTCCATATACCCTCCAAGTATTAATCTTATACATTAATTATACCTCATATTTAAGTAAATAAAAAGAAAAAAGTATCTTTTAATACTTTTTATCTTATTCTTGTTTTTGGTTTTTCATTTAAATTAATATCAACGTTATTATTTATTAATTCTTCTTTTAAAGATTTTAATCTTTCTATTTCAGTTTGATAGTTTCTTTCATTGCTTTTTGATAGTTTTTTTTCTTTAATTATATTTTTACTTTTATATAAACTTAATTCACTTTCATCAGAATTTTCCTTTTTTAATATTTTGTTATCTTCCAAATAGTATTTTAAACGCATAAAACCATAACCTGTTGCTGAACCTAAAAATTTAAATAATAAATATCCTCCTAAACGAAAAAAGATAATATTTTTTAAAACTCCTGGATACATATTAGATAAGGCAATAATACATAATACTTGTTGTGAAATAAAATGACAAAATCCTTTTATAATTGCACTGTTTTCATCCTCATATACTTCATCATCACCAAGTTTTTTTATATACTTAAACGAAGAAATAAATGGAAAAGCCCCCCTCATAAATATAATTTCCTATTTTTTTTAAAGCAATACTAATATTTTCTTTTAATAATTCATCATTATTCATAAAATAACCCCCTTATTATTAAATCTTGTAAAAGAAAAAACAAGACTTAATTTATTTTAAAGTCTTGTTCTATATTTAATTATAATTTAAATCCGAATGATACAATCATTGTGTTGACGAACTTAAATCACTATAAGTGGAACTACTCCCTTTAACTGGCTATATTATAACACAAATAAGCAAAAAAAGCAAGTTTTTCTTTTGATTTGTTGCTTTACAATTTTATTTTTTATCATTATTTAAATACTTTAAAATTTCATTTTGATTTTTAATTATTTCATTCATTTTACTATGAAGTTCTTCTAAGATAAGTTCACTTTTTAAATCTGTTTTATAATCGTTTGAACTTCTTAATCTATCTTTTTTAGCTTCCCTATTTTGACTCATCATAATAATCGGAGCTTGTAAAGCTGCGATACAAGATAAAACTAAATTAAGAAGAACAAATGGATATGGATCTACTTTATCAAGCAAATATAAATTTAAAATAATCCAAACAATTAAAAAGATAATCATGCTTATTATAAAAGTCCAACTTCCTGCAACTTCAGTTAATTTGTCTGCTAATTTATCACCAAAAGTTCTTGTGCTATCACTTTGCTTATCAACATCTACCGCAATTGGTTCATCAATAAGCATATTTATTAATTCTTCTTCATCATTTTCTTCAAGTTGTTTTTTTAAAAGCATTTGCACTATTTCTTTTTTCGTTTTTTTACTTTCCATAATCATCACCAATTTAAATATAACACTAATTAATAAAAAAAGTAAATAAAAAATATTTAGTTTTACATAACTAAATACTTAATATTGAATACCCCATACAACTAAATCTTTAGCAGGTTTTCCACATACAATACATTTATCATCTATTTTTTCATTTTCCAAAATACATCTTGATTTTGTACCATTTATTTCTTTCATTTTTAATTCACAAGCTTCATCACCACACCACATTGCTTTAACAAACCCTGGTTTTGTATTCATAATATCTTCAACTTCTTTTAAAGAATGAGCTTCATAAGTTAAACTTTCAAGTCTTGCTTTTGCTTTATTAAATAAATTAGTTTGGATTTTCTCTAATAAGTTAGAAGTATAACTTAAAATATCAATATCTTTATCTACAGTATATTTTTCATTTGTATCTCTTCTTACAAAAGTTATTTTATTTTCTTTTAAATCTCTTTCTCCAACTTCAATTCTTATAGGGATACCTAAAACTTCTGCTTCAGCAAATTTAAATCCTGGTGTTTTATCACTATTATCTATAATTACATTTATATTATTTGTTTTTAACTTTTCATATATTTTTTCTACTTCTTCTTTTACATCTCCAATTGGAATAATAACTACTTTAGTAGGCGCTATTTTTGGAGGAAGAACTAAACCATTATCATCGCTATGAACCATAATTAGCGCTCCAAGCATTCTTGTAGAACTCCCCCATGATGTTTGGTATACATAACTTAAATTATTATTTCTATCAGCAAATTTTATATCATATGCTTTAGAAAATTTTTGACCGAAAAAGTGACTTGTCGCAGATTGAAGAGATATACCATTATACATTAAAGCTTCAACTGTTAAAGTATATTCTGCTCCCGCAAATTTTTCACTTTCTGTTTTTCTACCTGTTACAACAGGTATTGCTAAATATTCTTCAAAGAAAGTTTTATATATATTTAACATGTCTTTTGTTTCTTTTTCTGCTTCTTTTTTTGTTTCATGAATTGTATGTCCTTCTTGCCATAAAAATTCTCTACTTCTTAAAAATGGTCTTGTTTCTTTTTCCCAACGAAGAACACTACACCACTGATTATATTTCATAGGTAAATCTTTATATGATTTTAAAACACTACTGTAATAATCACTAAATAATGTTTCACTAGTAGGTCTTATACACATTCTTTCATCTAACTTTTTACTTCCACCTTGTGTTACCCACGCAACTTCTGGTGCAAATCCATTAATTAAATCTTGTTCTTTATTAATTAAATTTTCTGGGATTAACATAGGCATATAAATATTTCTATGTCCTGTTTCTTTAAACATCTTATCTAATTCTTCTTGCATTCTTTCCCAAATTGCATAACCATTTGGCTCAATTACTATACATCCTTTTACTTTAGAATAACAGGCCAAATGAGCTTCATTTACAATATCTGTATACCATTTAGCAAAATCTACATCTCTTGATGTTATCTTTTCGTTTTTTTTCATATAATACTTCCTTTCATAAACTTAACACTATTTTACCATATTTTTTAAAAATTAAACATTATTAATTCAGGTTTTATAATAAGTAAAAGACCAATTACTATCATAAGTATTCCCCCAACTAAATGTGAATATTTGGCATATTTATTAGAAATACCTGTTAATTTAAGAGTTGTCATAGCTATTATAAAGATTAATAAATCATCTATTAAAAAGAAGAAAATATAAACAAAAACATACATTAAAGCATTTACACCTGTTATATTATTAATAGCTAAAACTTGCGTAAAGACAAGTGGCAATCCTGCACTACAAGCAAGTTCTACAACATTTACTCCAATTGCTAAAGTTATTACGCCTGCAAGAGCTAAAAACAAACTTTTTTCTTTTGTAAAATTTTTTATCTTATCAAAGACTTTTGTTCTTTTTTTATCATCTAATATCGTACAACCACTTGTATTTCTTGTTTTTATAAATGTTCTTAAATTAACAAGACCTCCGATAATAGCAATACAAGCAATAATATTTCTAACTAAAATACTTGTTGTTATATTGACAACTATTTCTAACCATCCAAGCATAATTACCATATACACTAAGGCCGAAGTTAATAAAAATGTAACTCCAATTATCCACATTCTTTTTCTATCTTTCATTCCTAGTAATGAACTTATTAAAAATAATAACACCCACATAGCACAGGGATTAAATCCATCTACAAGTCCAATAACTATTGTAATAAGAAGAACACTTACTTTTTTAATATCTACTTTTCCTATTATAGGAATATCGTATATTGTTTTACTATCTTCAGGGGGAGTTTTATCATCTTTAATTGTATTATTATTTAATTCTTTTATTTTATCTTCTATTTGGGAAGATATTGTAGTATTAAACCCTAAAAAAGCATTATCTTCAACAACAGTATAAGGAACTCCTCTTCCTGTTGTATTATATTTTTCTTTTGTTTCATCTAAAAGTTTAGCATTTTCTTCATTATACCATGTTTCATATTTATTTATTTTTACATCATATTTTTTTTCAATTTCTTCTAAAAACTTTTCTTCTTTAGAACAAATAGGACATCCATTACCATAGAAAAAATCAATATTAATTTCTTTAGCATTAACATCACTTATAAAGAAAATAAGAAGAAAAAGGAAAAAACACTTTATTATTTTTTTCACTATCTTAACTCCTCAATTATTTTATTTAATTTTTTTTCACTTACTTCGCCATATGTTCTTTTAACTTCCTTGCCATCTTTAAAAAACATAAATGCTGGTAAATTATCATTTACTTTAAACTCATTTATTATATCTCTATCAAGGTCATAATCAAGATTAATCACTTCGATATCATTCTTATCTTTCATTACCTTATCCCATACTTTACTCATATAAAGACAACTACTACACCAAATTGCTTGAACTCTTACGATTTTTAACATATTAACTTAACTCCTTTATTTTATTATTTAATACTTTTATAAACATATCTATTTCTTCTTTAGTAGTAAGATAAGATAAACTTATTCTTATACTAGAAGAAGCATAATTTTTATTTTTGGTTACTGCTAATACTGCTTTTGAAATTGGATTATTACTGGAACAAGCTGTTTGTGTTGAAACATATATATTATCTTGCTCTAATGCATGTTGCATCGTTTCCGGTTTTATATTTTCTATACTTATATTTACAATATGTGGTACACAATAAGAATTACTATTAATATGAACTTTATTTATTTTTAATAATTCTTCTTTTAAATATTTATTTAAAAAACATACATAATCATATTTTTTATCAAAATCTAAATATGCAAGTCTAAGTGCTTTAGCTGTTGATACGATTAACCCTAAAGCAGGTGTTCCACTTCTATAAACTGTTGTAGATTTTCCCCCATGAATAAGAGGTTCTAAAACTATGTTTTCTTTTTTAATTAAGCAACCTACTCCTTTTAGTCCATAAAACTTTTGAGCAGAAAAGCTTGCTAAATCAACATAATCTAAATTTATTTTAACTTTTCCTACACTTTGTGTTATATCACTATGAAAATAAGTATTTTTATTAACTTCTTTTATAAGTTTACCTATTTCATTAATAGGTTGTAAAACACCAACTTCACTATTAACACTTGCTATACTTACTAAAATTGTATCTTCTTTTATTAATTTTTTTAAATCATTTAAATCAACAATTCCATTTTCATCAAGTTTAACAAAATCAACTTCATAACCTAATCTTTGTAAATATGAACAAGGTCCAATAACTGAAGAATGTTCTAATTCTGTTGTTATAATATGTTTTCTTTTATTATTTCTTAAACATATTCCTTTTATAGCAAGATTATTTGCTTCACTTGCTCCACTTGTATATATTATTTCGTTTGGTTTTACATTTAAGATATCACTAATTTGTTTAGTGGCATCATTTATTAACTTATTTGATTCTACTCCTAGTTTATGAAGAGAATTAGGATTACCTATATAGTTTTTTGTAGCTTTTACAAAACTAGATAATACTTCTTCATTAACTGGTGTTGTAGCAGAATAATCTAAATAAATCATTTTATCTACTTCCAAATAAATATTTTACTAAATAAATTAAAAACCAAATTAAAAATAATACAAGTACCCATGATAATATATCATAAACTACACCACTTGAGTATTTCCCTATTATTGCAAAAATAGAAGTTGGGAAATATTCATTAATAAAATTATTTAAGCTAGCTATTTTTAAGTTATCTCCAATATAATGAATAAGTCTTAAAAATATCTCAACAATTCCGATAAGATAAGTAACCCATTTTACATCTTTTAAAACTAAGACTACTATAATTATTAGAATAAGTAAAACTGCTAAATCCATAAACCTTTAACACCTCCAAGTATCTAAAAATTATTATAACAAAAAAGACTTAGTATTTCTACAATTTATAGCAATTTATTACATTTTTTGCATATTTTTTTATAAAGAGGAATATTTTATGAAAAATAAAAAAACCGAGGCAATGACATATACTTTTTTAGCTACTGTTATAGGTTTTACCCTTATCGGAGACTTAGATTATATAAGACAAAACTCTTTAGGTAATTTTTTATATTTAATTGCTCAAATACTAGAAACCAACTCTGCAATTCAAGAAAGTATAGAAACACCAAAAAAGCAAAATAAAGCCTCAAATGAACAAAATAAGGATATAATTGATGAACTTATAAAAGATATTGATATAATAAAAAATAAATTAAGTGAGTATACTTAATTTATTTATTTTTCTTTAAACAATACTCAATCATACTAATAATAACATTATTAAAAGAAGTATTATTTTCTTTCGCAATTTTTTCTATTTCCTTAACTAAATCTTCTTTAATATATAATGATTTATAAACTGCACTTTCTTTACATCTCGTGCTTTTAATTGTAAATGGCATAAACTTCACTCCTTGACATTATTGTAATATATGAATAAAATATATGATATATTAGAAATTTCTAATAGATTTAAGAGGTTAGCTTATGGAATTAAAAAAAATATTAAAAAGTTCTTATACAAATGTATTAAAAAGAATAAAAAACAGCAATTTTAATACTGTTTTATCAATTCAATATACTATTATAAATGTATTTAAAAAAAAATAAAGCGTGTTAACCAATTGTTAATGAACGCTTTTTATTTTGTTATAAGTATAAAAATAAGTTATTCTACGTCACAAGACCAAAGTCCATGTTTATTACAATAGGCATATAATTTTGATCCTTTTACATATTTAAATTTACATTCTGCATTTTGTTCTGGCAATAATTTTACTTTATAAATATCTTTATCATTAACTAGTGCAATCCATTCAATAAAATGTTCTTTTTCCATAACATGATTTACTTTAACATGTATTTCGTCTTTTCTATGTTCAAAAGTTGGAATGTGTTTTTCAAACGATGCATCAACACTATTTGAAATTAACTTTATCATAGGTTCACCACAACAAGTGATTCCACACTCATCACAGGTACAGTCATTTATTACCTCAACCAATGCACCACATTTTAAACATTTTTTAATTATTAATTCATTTTGCATTTGTTTTCTCCTTTCTATAACAAATTTATAATTTAATTAAATAATTATTATTTAACTTCCTTTATACCTTTACTTATAATAATTAAAAGATATACCACCATTAACACTTCAGGAATAATAGCTATTAAATTAATTCCATTTATTTCAATGGCATCATATATTAAAAATATTATTGAAGTTAGAATAAATAATATTCTAAACAAATTAGTATTTTTTTTATCATATATTATATTTCCTAAGATAAGTGATCCAATAAACATTATAATCCAAAATATTACTATTTTTTGAACTAAGTATTTAACCACCAATAAAGAAAAAACATAATACGATATTAGCATTGATATCATAAATAATGAATAAACAATACTAAATTCTTTTCTATTCTTAATCTTAATAATTAAAAATGAACCTATTACCAACCAAATAATAACACCAGTAGATATCCACCCAAAATATTTTATTAAATTATCACCCGGTATAACATCTCCCCATTTTGAAAATACACCTATAACTATACCAAATACAACTGCTAATACCGACTTAATAATTATATTCTTCATTTTACTCCTACCTTCACTATATATTATACCATACTTTTAAAACAATAATAATTTTCACATAAAAAAACGACTTTATCCTATAAATTAAGACAAAATCGGTATCTTCTTGGCAGGGGATGAGAGAATCGAACTCCCAACAGTGGTTTTGGAGACCATTATTATACCATTTAACTAATCCCCTACAACAATTAAAATTATAACATTTAA
>HF999761.1:0-1663 GCA_000434175.1 Mycoplasma sp. CAG:611 | reverse complement strand
ACATTAAATTTTATTTTTTTCAATATTTACTTTAACATTTCATATAATTATTTAGATGAGGTGAATAATTATATGAGCATTATAAATTATACAACTAAAGAAAAAGAGTTACTTGCAAGACTTATGAGAGCAGAAGCACTTGGTGAAGGTGACCTTGGTATGCTTATGGTAGGTAATGTTATTATTAATCGTATAATTGGTGATTGTTTAACATTTAAAAAAATAAGAAGTATAACTGATGCTGTATATCAATCCCCTGGGGGATTTTCTGGAATTAATTCTTCATTATTTGTAGGAAGTCCTACAACAAAAGAATTACAGCTTGCTGATAGAATACTTCGTGGAGAGTATTATCACCCTGCCACTAATGCTTTATGGTTCTACGCTCCTAAAAAAGGGGCAACATGCCTTGCTTTATGGTACGATCAAAGAAATTCTGGAAGATATAAAAGTCACTGTTTTTATATTCCATATGAAGGAGTATGTAGACAAATACATTAAAAAGAAGAAAAATTTCTTCTTTTTAACTTGGTATAATTAATACTTGTCCGATACTTAAATCATCATTTTTTAAATTATTAACACTTTTTAACTTATCTATTGTTGTATTAAATTTATTTGCTATTTTATATAAACTATCTCCAGAAACAACTATATAAGTTTCATAATTACTTGTTTTGGGTATAAGTAAAGTTTGTCCTATATTTAATAAATTACTGCTTAAATTATTATATGATTTTAAATCATTTACATTAATATCATATTTTTTTGCAATAGACCATAAACTATCGCCTTTTTGTACAATATATGTTATTTCATTAATAGGTTTTTCTATAGAGCCATTATTAGAATAATCTGGTATTATTAACTCTTGTCCGATACTTAAATTATTATTTTCTAAATTATTTACTTTTTTAAGTTCATTTACCGTTATATTATATTTATTAGCAATAGAATATAGATTATCTCCTGCTTTTACAATATATACATTTTTTTCACTTTCAACTTGTTTTGGTATTAATATTTGTTGCCCTATTTGTAAAATAGTAGTACCTAAATTATTTAAATTAATTATATCATCAACACTTACCCCATAATTTGTAGCAATAGACCATAAACTATCTCCACTTTTTACAGTATAAACTTCATACTCACTCGGTGTTGCCTCTTCTTTTTTAGGGATTTTTAATATTTGTCCCACATTTAATAAGTTACTACTTAAATTATTCGCTGCTTTTAATTCATCTACCGTTATACCATATTTATTAGCTATCACATATAAACTGTCTCCTTTTTTAACAGTATATACATTTTCTCCTTTAGGTGGTGTATAAGGCACATTAGCATATTCTGCTACTGCTCTAACAACAGCTTCCGCATAATCTAAAACATTATTTTTTAATTGATTAACATCATCATTAGGTGAATCTAAAAACCCATATTCTACTAAAATTGGTTCAGTTTTACCTGTTTCACGATGTATAAAATAATAATCTTTCGAAGGATCAGTTGGATATCTTCTTTGATAATACTTCCTCATATTTTGCCCTTCTTTGCCAATTGATTCAAGCACGCTCTTTGCTAATTTATCATTATTTCTTAAAGCATATATTACTTCAGCACCATCGCCACCTCGCGAGTTTAGTTACCACTGTTAATTAAT
>HF999760.1 GCA_000434175.1 Mycoplasma sp. CAG:611 | reverse complement strand
AAAATAATTGATATTTTTATTCCTTTTTTCTCTTTCATGTTTCTTATCCTTTCTCTGCTATTTTTATATACTATAAGTAAATTATATTATTTTTTTTACATTTTTTCAATATTATTATTAATAAATATGATATAATTTTTTATATAGATATATATAAATGAAAGAAGGAATAATTATGAAAAAGTTTTTTAGTATCTTGGTTGGTAAATTAACTTATTTAATTGCTGGAAAAATATTTAAAAGAGGTAGTTCCCTACCAGGAGTAATCGCATTAAAATTAAATAAAAATATTTTATATGATTTTAAACTACCAAAAACTGTAATTGCTGTTACAGGTTCATCTGGTAAAGGTTCTACAACAAGTATAATGGCTAATGTATACAAAAACTTAGGATATAAGGTTTGTTATAATGATAAAGGTTCTAATCAGGTTAGTGCAATTATTACAAGTTTACTTGAAAATTCAAAGCTAAATGGAAAAGTTAAAAGTGATGTTTGTATATTTGAAATGGATGAAAGATATGCTATTCAAGTTTTTCCTAAAATTAAACCATCTCATGTTGTCGTAACTAATATAACAAGAGATCAACCCCCTAGACAAGGAAGTTTTGAAGAAATATATAATTGTATTTTAAATAGTTTAAATAAAGAATGTAAACTTATTTTAAATGGTGATGATCCTTATTTACAATATTTTAATTTAGATACAAAAAATGAATGTTACTTTTTTGGTATAGATAAAACTAAATATTCTTATTTTAAAAATGATTACCCTAGTTTAAATATAAGTAGATGTCCTAAATGTAATAAAAAGCTTGAATATACTTATTATCATTTAGAACAACTTGGAGATTATAAATGTAGTTCATGTGACTTTAAAAGACCTAAGTTAACTTCAATGATAACTTCATATGATTATAATAATAGTTTAATTACCATAGATAATAATTATAAAATAAATATTGTAAATAATATGTTATACAATGCTTATAATACTCTCGCAGCATTTACAACATTATCATTAAATGGTTTAGATAAAAATATAATATGTAAATTAATAAACGAAATAAGTAACAATAAAAAACTTTATAATTTTTATAAATATAATAATAGAGATGTTTATGTTTTAAATAATAAAGCCGAAAATGCAACAACATATAATGAATCAGTTTTATTTTCCCATCGTGATAAAGATTTAAAAACTATTGTTCTAGGATGGAAAGAAATATCAAGAAGGTATGATTTTGATGATATTTCTTGGCTATATGATATTGACTTTGAAATGTTAAAAAAAGATAAAATTGATAAATTTATTTGTACTGGACCTCAAAAATATGATTTAGCTACAAGACTTAAATATGCTGGCTTTGATGAAAAGAAAATTATATGTTTTGATAATTTATATAAAGCAGAAAAGATAATAAAAAGATCTTCTGGAAGTATTTATGCAATACTTAACTTTGATTATTTAGATTTCTTTAATGATATTATGAAGGAGGAAAAATAATGGAAATAACAATTGGACATTTATATTATGATTTAATGAATTTATATGGTGAAATAGGAAATATTAAAGTTCTTACTTATCATTTAAAAAATCAAGGTATAAAAGTAAATATTAAAAATTTATCTATCGATGATGATATAAACTTTGATGAATTAGATTTAATATATATAGGAAGTGGTACAAATAATAATCAATTATTAGTTTTAAATGATATTTTAAAATATAAAGAAGATATTCACAAATATTATAATGATAATAAGTTTTTCCTAATAACAGGTAATGCAATTGAATTATTTGGAGAACAAATAATTGATATTGATAATAACGTTCATGATGGTCTTAAATTATTTGATTATTATACAAAAGAAAATAAAAAAAGAATTGTAAATGAAGTCTATATTCCTTCTTTATTTACAAAAGAGAATATTTTAGGATTTAATAATCATTTTGGTAGTATTTATAAAGATAATATTAAATTAGATAATAAATTTATATTTAATAATAATTTTTATGGAACATATACTCTTGGTTTATTACCAAGAAATCCTTCATTTACTAAATATTTTATAAAACAATTAATAATAAATAAAAATAAAAAGTTTAAAATTAAGGATTTTAATTTTAAACTTGATAAAAAAGCATATACCGATTTTATAACATTTAAAAGTAATATAAAATAAATTATATTACTTTTTATATACTATTTTTCTTGATCTTGCTACTTGTTCTGTTGTTAATGTATCAAGTAAATCATATGGATTTTCATTATCTTTATTTGAAACAATATTTTTAAATATTTCTATTAATTCTTTATTTATTCCTATTTCTTCTAAATATGTTAAATAATCGCTGTGTCCTAGTTTG
>HF999759.1 GCA_000434175.1 Mycoplasma sp. CAG:611 | reverse complement strand
GACCTAATTCTGATAAATAATCTTTTATAACATTAATACAATTTTCTAAATATTTCTCTTCTTTTTTTCTTTCTTCTTTACTAATATTCATAATCTTACCTCCTTAACTACCTACCCCAGAATATTTTTTTACTCCTTTATAAAAAATAATGATACATGGTATTAAATATATTATTGTAATAAGTGGTGAAATCACATACAAATTAGATGTTTTCTTTCCTAAAATATATAAAAGTGGATAATAATTAACAAAACCATATGGAATTATAAAAGTAAAGATAATAACAATTCCTTTTCTAAAAATACCAATTGGATATTGAGCCATATGTTTACCACCATCTGTAAATACATTTCTTACTTCAAGTCCTTTTATTGTAACAAAGCAATATGCTGCCATTAGAATAAATAATCCTAAAAATATTAATACAGAACTTAATATCATAAATATTAAAGTTATTATTTTATATATATTCCAATTAACATCAATATTAGAAATAGCAATTATTAAAATAATAATTGACTGAAGAAATCTTGATAATTTTGTTAAACTTATTTCTTCTTCTAAAACTTGAATTAATATATTTCTTGGTCTTAATAAGATTTTATCAAAAGTTCCATCTATTATTAAATTATCAAAGTGATCGATTCCTTTAAAAAATGTTTCACAGAAAGAAAATCCTAATTGAATAATAGCAAATGTTAAAAGTACTTCATATAAAGTAAATCCTTTTATATTTGAAAATTTATCAAATAAGCAAAGAATAGTAAAATAATATCCAAAAAAGACAAAGAATTGTGATATAAAAGACATTATAAAAGACATTTTATATTGGAGTTCTCCTTTAACATGCATTTTAAAATATTTAAAATATAATTTCATGATTAACCTCCTTGGATAACAACTTTCTTTAAAGCTTTCTTTGTAATTAATTTTCCTATTAATATAAGAATAATTATCCATATTATTTGTATTATTATTCCTTTAATTCCCTCTTGTAAACTAATATTTCCTACATATAATCTAAAAGGAAAATCACTTACATATCTATAAGGTAAAAAATTACTTATTTTCTGTAAAACATTGGGAAAAAATGGTATAGGTAAAACTAATCCTGATAGTATATCTGATAAAACCATAAATATATTAACTATTCCTTTTTCATCTAATGTTATTAAACAAATAACATGATATAAAAGAATTATACTAACAGTTAAAATACTTGATAAGGAAAAAGCAATAATAAATATTAATAATCTTGGTAAGGTAATAGATAAATCTAAATTAAAAGGTGATGGTAATAAAACCGCGATTAAAATTACTGGAAGAAATCTAAGTAATGCTCCTGATAATTTTTCACCAAATATTTTACTAAACCACATAAAATATAAATCTTGTGGTCTACAAAGTTCATAAGATAAATTTCCTGTTTTAATTAATTTAATTATGTCATTATCTTTATACCACAAGTATATTAAAGAAAAGAATGCCTGATTAAGCCATAAAAAACTTACAAGTTCATTAAGAGGCATTGGAAGATTAGTACTACTAGATTCATAACACGCTATATAAACAGAAACATAAATAAATCCAAAAAATAATTGAGTAAATATTCCTGCTAAAGCAGCACTTCGATACTGTAGACCTGTTATAAATTTTAATTTAAAGTACGAAAGATATGATTTCATATTTTAAATTCCTCATATAGTTTTATAATAACATTATCAATATTACCACTATCAATATCAATATCTATTATTGATATTTTTTTTGTTAAATAATTAATAAACTTACTTATTTCTATTTTTCTTATATCAATTGTAAATTCTATTTTCCCATCTTTTATTTTTTCTTCAATAATATAATCTTCATTTAATAAGATTTTATCATTTGTTGTAACTGTTATTTTTCTTAAATAATCATAATTCTTTTTTAGTTTAGAAAGAGTTCCATCATACAATTTTTTACCTTTACCAATTAAAATTATTCTTTTAGCAAGAGAGGTTATATCACTCATATCATGTGTTGTTAAAATTACAGTTACTTTTTGTTCTTTGTTTATTTTTTTTATAAAATCTCTTACAATTTTTTTAGAAACAGCATCAAGACCAATTGTTGGCTCGTCTAAAAAAAGGATTTTAGGTCTATGTAAAAGTGCTGCTGCTATTTCAAGTCGCATTCTTGAACCTAAACTAAGTTGTCTTACAGGAATATTAATAATATCCTTTAAATTTAATGTATTTATTAATTCATTTAATGTTTCATTAAAGCTTTCATCATCTATTTTATAAATATCTTTTAAAAGTTTAAATGAATCAATCGCGGGGACATCCCACCATAATTGACTTCTTTGACCGAAGACAACTCCTATTTGTGAAACATATTTTTTTCTTTCCACATAAGGAACCATATTATCAACAATAACTGTACCACTATCCGGATATAAAATACCTGAAAGAATTTTTATTGTTGTTGATTTACCAGCACCATTTGGACCAATATATCCCACGATTTCTCCTTTTTTAATGGAAAAAGAAATATCATCAATTGCTTTTATATATTTGTATTTCCGATTAAAAAAGTTCTTTAAAGTAGCAAACTTTGTATTTCTTTTTTCACTAACTTTA
The DNA here is from genome assembly GCA_000434175.1 of Mycoplasma sp. CAG:611. GTDB lineage: Bacteria > Bacillota_I > Bacilli_A > RF39 > UBA660 > CAG-611. The sequence goes on along the minus strand of HF999759.1, from coordinate 13,268 downwards.
AAGGTTTTAGTTATGTGTTTTACCATGATGAATGACATTTTATCAACTCCTTTCATTACAAAGAATCAACAAAAAGTATTCTAAAGTAAATTATATAACGCAAAAAACCACATATTTAATATGTAGTACCTATGTTGTAATAATACTAAATTGTAGATTCTTTGCAAAACATCCATTTAAAGATACAGCAAAAATATTAATATGTCAATATAAATTTTTAAAATTATTAAAAAAGATAAAGTTTTCTTTATCCTTTTAAATATTTATCTAATTTTTTTATTTCTTCATTTATATTACTTAATAATAAATAATCAGTAAATCCATCTTTTATATAATGTTCTTTTATACTTTCTTTTGATTTGTCTAAAAGCACTACTGTTGGAATTTTAAATCCTCTTTTTTTCTTTAAACTTTTAAGTACTTCTAATCCACTTGGTTCCATTTCATCAAAAAGTATTATTAAACTATACTTTTCATGTTTTTTTATTTGTTCTTTTAATACATCTTTATCTAAAAATGTTTTTACTTCATAATCTTTTAATATATCTCTTATTTTATTTATTTTTCTTGTCTTATCTCCTAAAATTGCTATTTTAATATTTTTTAAATAATTATCTTCCTCAAGCATTTTATTATAATTATCTTCTTTTATTCTTTCATCTATTATTATTGTTACTTTTGTTCCTTTATTTTCTTCACTTTTTATTACTAATATGCCGCCCATTTCTATTACTAGTTTATTTGCTAGTTTTATTCCTACATTTATTTTTTCTAAATTATTTAATTCTTCTTTACTAAATTCTTTATTGTTATTTAATATATCATTTACTTTATCTATACTCATTCCACATCCTGTATCTTCTACTGTGATGATTAATCTTGCTATATCATATTTATTTATATTTGTTACTTTTAAATCAACATATCCTTCTTTTGTATATTTAAAAGCATTTGTTAATACTGTATTTACTATTTGTTTTAATTTAACCGAATCACCATATAATTCTTTTGGCATACTTTCAGGAATTGAATAACTAAATGTTATTCTGTTATTATTCTCTTCTTTAAATTTCATTACTAGTTTTTTAAATAATGCTTCAGGATTATATGTTTCTTCATATATTTGCATATTTTTTCTACTTGTTATTGATATATCTAAAATATCGTTTACTAATAAAGACATATCATTTGCTTTTTCATTTATTTCTTTTAAACTTTCTTGTAACTCTTCTACACTATTTGTATTTTTATAATTATAACTTATTTCATTAATCTTTTTTAATGGTTCTCTTACTTCGTGTGATAACTCAAATAAAAGGTTTGATTTTTCTTCGATATTTCTATCAATTAATTTTCTATTTTTTTCTAATTCTTCAACCATTTTCATATCAGGATTTTCTATTGTAAAATACATAATGAAAGTTATATAAGCATGAACTGGTACAGCAAGTAAAAGTCCTGGTTCTTTAAATTGTATAAACGAACAAAAACCACCAAGAACTAAAAAGATTAACATCGGTAAAAACTTTTTATTTCTTATATTTTCCCTATTCCATATTAAACATGCTAATCCTACAAAGGAAAAGACAAAAGAAAATATATAAACTAGATTAACTCCTGGACCTGTTGTAAAACCAGCTTGCTTTACATAAACAAAGTCAATTGGTAAGATAAATATTGCTATCATATTTACAAAGAACACTATATAAAATATTCTTTTTATTTTTTTAAATTTATCTTGTTTTCCTTTCATATCTAAAGATATCATAACTATATATGAGCAAAGTGTTATAATCCACATAAGAAGTAAAACACAAAATAACTTTGCAACAAAAACACTTAAAAATCCAAGGGTTTGATATCTTGGCCCGACAATATCAAGAAAAAGTTCTGTAAAAAGTTCCAAAATTGCAACGATTATTAAAAATGAATAAACTTTATTGTCTTTCGTTTTTAATCTAGGTTTATTAAAATAAATAATCATTAATAAAACCATATAAAATATTGCTTCAAGTAGAAAAAATAATCCAGTTCCAACACCTTTTTCCATATGTAACACCAACCTTTATTTTATTACAATTAGATTATATCATAAAAAAATAAGTTTTTAAATAAAAAAATTAGAAATTACTTTCTAGTTCTTTCTAATTTTTCTAATTCATATTCTTCTTCTGCTAAAGCATCAAGTACTTGATAATCTATTTTATCAGATGTTTCTTTTCTTGGTAATTCATCTAAGAATGTAATACTTGTTGGTATTTCATAAGGTTCAAGTTGAACTGTTTCACCTTTTTGATTAACAAATTGCTTTTCACATTCACTCATAATATAATTTTTTGTTTCTTCTGTTTTAGGAACATTTGGTTTTAAAACAATAAACGCTTTACCTGTAAACAACATATCATCATCAGTTTTTCCTACAAAACATGCATTTTCTACAACATCTATTAAAGATATAATACTTTGAACTTTATCACAATATACTTTATTTAATGTTGAAATTATATAATATCTTGATGCCCTACCTGTTAAAGTAAAGAATCCATCTTCATCTAATGTACCAAGAGTTCCTGTTTTAAAGTATTCTTTACCTTTATACATAAATTTAACTGCTTTTGTTTGTTCTTCATTTTTATAATATTCTTTAAAAATATGTTTTCCAGTTACACAAAGTTCTCCTTCTTCATTATATTTAAGTTCTTTACCATTTTCATCAATAATAATGGCATCACTACCTACAAGAAGTTTACCTACTGTTCCTTGTTTTGGATTTTTTACATAAGAACTTGTAAGGGTTCCAAGACCTTCAGCATTACCACTACCTTCATAAATTCCTATATTTGAATTATGGTTTTTAAAAAATTCGATACCCTCTTTTCTATTTTTAGGAAATAAGAAATCTCCTCCTGTTATAAAATCTTTACATGATGATAAATCAACACCATCACTAACATTTCTTTTTATAAGTTCAAGAAGTGCAGGACTACCAAAAATAATATTAGGATTTTTCTTCATAAAATATTCAATATTATCTTTTGATAAATCCGGTGCTAAAATAGCTGTTCTTCCACATAATAAACTCATTAATACAGATGTTGCAAAACCATATGGATAACAAAATGGTACACAAACTAAACAACTTTCATCTGCAGTTGGTTTTATTTCACATGTGTTTTTAGTATAAATACCTGATGCTAAAATATTTTTATTAGTTATTAAAACAGATTTTGGTTCTCCTGTTGTTCCACTTGTAAATAAAATTAAAGCATCTTGATTTCCATTAAAATTAGTTTTAAAATAACCTTTTTGAAAATCACTAACTAAACCTAAATCACTAAATGTAACAAGATCATCATAACCAATTAATTTACCATTTATTCTATTAAAATCTTTTCTATTTAAATCATCTTTACCTAAAGTAATTATATTTCTAACTTTTGTTTTTTCCTTTATTTCTTTATTATGTTCTTTATCTTTATTATAATTAATAAAGATTGGAGATTCAAAATAATTTAAATATTTAATTGTTTCTTCTTTTTTAGCAAAAGAATTAATAAATGACACCGTAACCCCAATTTTATTAGCAGCTAAAAAGATTTCTACTGCTTGAGCATAATTTGGCATACATATTGTTATTATTTCTCCTGGTTTTACTCCAAGTTCAATAAGTGATTTAGCTATTACATTAGAATTTTTAATCATTTCTTTATAGTTTAATTTTAAATCTAAACAGTCAATAGCAATATTATTCATATAAGGTATATTCATTAATTTAATACTATTATATACACTTATATTAGGTATAAAAGGATGTAATTTAAAATTACTTATTCCTTGTAAATGTGTTTTATCAATTGATGGATAATTTGTTTTTTCTTTCATAAATCTTTCCCCCCGATAACGAATACTACGTAAGTAGTATAACATAGTTTATGAATTTTAGCAAATTATTTTTTTGAAGATAAAGTTAAAATATCATATAAAGCAGTATGCTTAGAATTAAAATTATCCATACTTAAAATTAATGAATTATATATTTTTTCATTATTATTTTCTATTTTATTAAAATATTCATAATATAAATAATTTAGTTTTTCAAAATCATTATTTTTATATAGAAAGTTTATTGTTTTTAATAAATTATTTTTTATATCTTTTTCTTTTCTTGTTAAATTATCATTTATTTTATTATTAATATTGCATATTTCATAATTTATATTATATAAACTTAATCTATTTGCTATTGTAAGTATTTCTTTTTCTTCTTCAATAAGAAGTCTTGATAAATATAAAACATTACCAATTTCATTAAATACAACTCCAATTATTATTTTATTGTTTGTAAATAAGCAACAATATTTAAAATTATTATTTTGATTATCAAATAATGTTTTATCTTTTATATTATTTAAAAAATTACTTTCTATTTTTATTTCATTATTAACTAAATTATATAAAAAATCATCACTTACTTTATATATAGGAATTTTTTTAATATATTTAATTAAATCATTTTCTTCCCATTCAAAAAACTCAATTAAAGAAGTATTAAAATTAAGTAATATATCATATATATAAATCATATTAGTCACCCTATAAATTATTATATACAATATTTTTTTTAATATTTATTTAAAATTATTAATATATTTTATTAGGTGAAACTTATGTTAGATAAATTAAAATATATAATTCTTGGTATTATTCAAGGATTAACTGAACCTTTACCAATTAGTTCAAGTGGGCATTTAGTTATTTTTAAAAATTTATTTAATTTAGATTCTTTAAATGATTTAAACTTTGAAATAATAGTTAACTTTGCTTCTTTTTTAGCAATAAGTTTTATATATAGAAAAGATATAATAAAGTTAATTAAAGATAGTATTAATTATTTAAAAACTAAAAATTATAAATATGAAAATAGTTTTAAATACATTTTATTAATTATTTTAGCATGTATTCCTGCGGGAATATTAGGTCTTTTATTTAAAGATAAAATTGATCTTATTTCAACAAATGTTAAATATATTGGTATAGCTTTATTAATAACATCTTTAGCACTTTTTATAGTTAGAAAAATAGATGGAAAAAAGCATGATAATGACATTACTTATAAGGATAGTATTATAATTGGTTTATTTCAAGGACTTGCCCTTCTTCCTGGTATTTCAAGAAGTGGTTCTACACTTACCGGAGGATTACTAAGAAATATTAAAAAAGAAGATGCAGTTAAATTTTCTTTTATGCTTTACCTTCCAATAAGTATAGCTAGTTTTATCTTAGGAATAAAAGATTTTACTACTAGTAATAATTTTAATAATTTATATATTTCTTATATTTTAAGTTTCATTTTTTCTTTTATTACAACTTATTTTGCTACCAAATGGTTTATTAATATAATAAAAAAGAAAAAATTAATTTATTTTTCCATTTATTGTTTTATCGTGGGGTTACTTGTATTAATTTTTATGTAATTCTAAAGTTTTTTTATTATCTATTATTACATGGCCATATAAAAAGTAATAAACAAATTGACTTTTATTAAAAAAAATGGTATAATTTAGCATCAAATGGAGGTATATATGGAAGAAGCAATGAAACTAATGACCAAATTTATTAATTCGGGACTTGATCCAATGTTTTTTATAAAAGAATCTTTTCTTGGATATAAATACAGAAAAAGTAAAAATAAATTATATTCAAACGATGCAGAAATACCTACAACACTTATAAAAGCTTATTATTTAATAAATTGGGATACAATTGAATTTGATAAAATCAAAACTGCTTTTGTTAATAAATATATAAAAAATGAAAGTGAAATTGAAGAAGTAAATAAAAACGATATTCATGGAAAAGTTGAAATTGAAGGACTTAAATACATGTATGAATATATCCATTCAAGTGAAATTAATTATATGTTTGATGTTTATACTTTATTAGATTTACATAGAATGCTATTTAAAACTAGTCCTCATCCTGAATGCGCAGGTACATTTAGAAATTTTGATGTTTATTTACCAGGTACAGGAACAGATCTTGCTGAATGGAGTATGATTAGACCAAAACTAGAAGAAATAAATAAAGAAATTTTAGTATTAATAAATAGTTCTAAAAATGTTAGAGAAAGTAAAAATCCTAATATTTTACTTGATTACTTAGACAAGTGTATTGAAATTAAATGTAAACTTATAAAAATTCATCCTTTTAGTGATGGTAATGGTCGTGTAATAAGAGGTTTTATTAATAAATTAATCGAAGATGTTAATTTACCTCCAATATATATTAAAGTAAATGAAAGAACTGAATATCATAAAGCTATGAATAAAGCAAATAATGAAAACGATTATACAGATATTAAAAATTTTTATAGATATAAAATATGTGATTCAATAATTGAGCTTGATATAAATAATAAAGTACGTGAAGAAAAAGATATTACAAGAACAAAACAAAAAAGAGATTAAATTTCTCTTTTTTGTTAATATAAATCACAAATATTTTAAAAAAAATTATAAAACAATTGATTTTTTATTAATCTTTTGATAAGATAATAATTGTTATTGCAGATGTGGTTCAATGGTTAGAACATGGCCTTGCCAAGGCTAGGATGCGGGTTCGATTCCCGTCATTTGCTCCATTGAGGTTAATACTCGCACACTTAAATACTAGTGTGTGAGTTTTTTTATACTTTTCCCGTCTCTAGCTTGGCAAGTATATAGAATTCTATAAATACATAAATAAGTTCATAGTATTTGATATTATGGGCTTTTTTCATTGTAAAGGAGGGATAAATTGTTATGAAAACGACCATAGAAACTTTAACTTTTCCTTGTGAAGTAATAGATAAAATAAAAATTAAAACCAGTTTTAGAAATTTAAGTATTAGATTTGTAAATGGTCATATAATTAAATTTAACAAAACTAATTTAAGTATTCGTGAACCACATAAGATTATTATAAGTAATAGTTATAATACTTTAGTTGCTCTACTTTATGATGACACAAATAAAATATACATACCAAACGATAATGCTGTTATTACACTATCAAAATTCATTCAAATAATTAATACTATGAACAAGCAAATTAAGTAAAAAAACAGAAATTACATAAAATCGACTAAATTTAACATAAAATAACACGAATTTGACACGATATTGTAATGACTTTTACAAACAAAGTATGATACTATAGTATCCTAGGTTATAATTCTAGGTATTGCATTTAAGGCAATATAAGTTTTTATTCTAAATAAACACAAAGGAAATTCATTCTTTTGTGTTTTTTTGTAAAGGGGATGATAATAAATGAATGAAAACAAAAAAGTAATCGTAGGACTTTATCCTCGTGTTTCAACTGAAGATCAATCAAGATTTGGACATAGTTTAGACGAACAAGAATGTAGAATGAAACAGTTATGTGAGTTTAAGAACTACGAAATATTCAAAGTATATCGCGAAGAAGGAGTTTCTGCTAAAAACACCAATAGACCAAAGTTTCAAGAAATGATTGAAGATGTTAAACAAGGAAAAATCAACAAGATTATTATTTTTAAACTAGATAGATTAACTCGATCTATTCAAGACTTAGAAAACATATGTAAATTTCTTGATAAATATAATTGTGGCTTAGAAAGCATTAGTGAAGAAATTAATACATCAAGTGCTAATGGAAAGTTTTTTGTGAGAATGATAACGATTTTAGCACAACTTGAAATTGAAAGAACTAGCGAAAGAACAAAAGTCGGTTTAGTAGGTGCTATTAAACAAGGTCATATTTCAGGACGACCACCACTTGGCTATGTCAAAAAAAATGGTAGTAAAAAAATATTTATTGATGAGGTACAAGCAGATGTTGTTAGAAGAATATTTAAATTATATTTAGATGGTATGTCAGTTTGCTCTATTTGTAAATTATTTAAAGAAGAAAATGTTTTAAATAGAAGATGGCCTACAACTACTGTTGATAAAATACTTTCAAATCAATTATATATTGGTAATAGCGAATATGGAAAAAGAACAAACAACGAAATACAAATATTTAAAAATGTTGTACCAGCAATTATAGATAAGACAACTTTTGATATGGTACAAAAAAGAAAAGAAAAAAATTTGAAAAACTTTAAAAGAAAAGCAACATATATATTTATGCAAAAAATTATATGTCCCAAATGCAATAAAGTTATGGGTGGCACTTCTAGTACAAGCAAAAATAAAGAAAAACATTTATATTACAAATGTAATTGTTGCAAAACTAGAATTAATGAAAAGAAAATAGAAAAAGAACTTATGGAATTTTTAAATGATATGTTAGATTTTTTCTTGATAATTGATAACTCTTTTAAGCCAACTCTAAATAAAGATGTAGAAAATGAAATTAAAAAATATTTAACTATGAAAGAAGATATTAATAATAAAATAACAAGAATTAAAACTTCTTTTATAGATGCTATTATAGATGCAAATATATTTCAAGAAGAATTGAACGAATTACAAAGAGAATTAGAAAATGTTGAAATTAAACTTAATGAACTAGAAGAAACAAAAAGAAATATTGAATACAAACAAGATATAGAAACAATATTTAATATCAAAGAAATAGAAAAAATGAAAATGAAATCAGAATATGTAAAAAGTCATAACCTTTGGAAAAAATTAGATAGTAGTCAAAAATATTATATTATAAACAAATATATTGATGAAATTAAAATTGATATAGATAAAAAATATAATGTTTCCATTAATGATATTATTTTTAATAAAAATGAAATAGAAAATATTGGTTATATGTTTAGAAGTGATTGTTTCGATATGATAATAAATATTGATGAGAGAGATGCTATATTATCTAATTATAAAAACGAATTTAAAACACAAGAATACATCGAATCATTAAGAGAGTTTTATAACATTAAGGAAACTACTATACAAGCTGACTTATTTAATATTAATGAATATGACAAAGATAACATTATACAAATTATTCCACAAGAAAGAAAAACAAAGTTTGAAAAAAACAAATTTACTATATTAGAAATTGAGGTATAAATTAGTACTTCAATTTTTTTAATTTAAAGAATATAAGGGGGTTATATAAATGAATTATTTTTTTAAATATCTACTACCACAATTAATGGAGTATTTTAACAATGACAAAGAGACTATAAAGGAATTCTTACCAAAAGTTATTGAAGAAAAATGTTCAACTTTATTGTTGGAAAATGACAAAGAAATTAATAATAAAAATGAAAACAAAGAATAAGAATTTAAAGCAATTTTAAGATAAAAAAAGCACCTATTTTTATATAAGTGCATATCATTTTTTCCTTATTAAATAAGTAAACTAAATACAAAGTGCATATCTTTTGCATATCATTATACTCATTTTCGCAAGTGCGGAAATAGATTTGCACCTCTTCAAATAAGTGTTAAGCCTTATGAAATAAGGGTTTCAACTTATTAGAGGTACTTATCCCATATCCTGTTGAAATTAAATATATGTTAAAAACAATAAAAAAGATATATTAATGTTAGATTTTTCTAAAAACTATAATATATCAATTTTTGTTAATATATTTAATTATCAATTACTGACATTAAATAATTATCAATGTTTGTATCATCTTGAATATGACCTTCATATGGTTTAATTTCTAGTGTAGTCATAGTTGAATAATCATCTTTCGTATGTAGTTTAATATCAATATTATTCTGCTTACATATTAGTATTATTTCTTTTAAAGAAAATGATATATTTTTAATAGAATCAAGTTCGTTAATTTCAGAAAAGGCTTCACTTTTATTACTAACTAAATCTCCATTTTCATCTACTTCTTCTTTGCAAAATACAGAGTTATAGAAATCTATATAAAAGTTATCTCCCCATTTTTGATAAATATTTTGGGAATTACCAAGTCTATTAAATCCATTCATATTGGCAACAACTACATCTAATGTATAACCCATTATATTTCTTGCTTCATTAACAATTTTACTTTTATATACTTTCATTAAAGTTTCAAAAACTAATTTTGTATCTTTTTTATTTAATTTTAAGTTTTCTTTTCTTATAATATCAACTTCATTTTTAATACTCATATTATTTATTCCTCCTTAAATCATTTATCAACTAACTTCATACCAAGTTTTTTCTTTTTATCTCTTATTTTTTCTTCTATCTTATCTTTTTCTTTATTCATCTTTGAAAGTGCATCCAAATTTTCTTCAGTTTGTTCATGCATCATTCTTATAATTTTATCGTAATCATAGCCATCATCATTTTTTCTAAAGCAAAATATCAATAAACATATACCACCTAAAGCAGCTATAAAAAAGAATAAAATTGGAATTATTAATTCTTCTTCCATACAAACATCCTCCTTAATAATACCAAAATGCTTAACAAAAATAATTGCATTTTCTTTTTAAACAACACTATTCTCATTTTTTTAACCATATCTATATATAGAAAATAATCCATTTCATAACGAAGTGTATATTTAAAAAATTCTCTTTCTTGCCACTTTTTTCTTTCATCAATAATTATATAAACACCATATATTATTGACAATATTACCTGTATAATTAACAAAACTACATAAAATCTTACATCATCATTTCCTCTCACACTAACCACCATTCATTAATGTTTATTAATTGAGTTTATAAAAGAAATTTTCTTTAGCAATTTACTAAAATAATATATTCCAATACTTTCAAGAATAGATAGTGTTAAAATCATTCCAAATATAAAAGGCATACCACTAGTAGGTAATACAAAATTCAATGGAATGTTATTTGCATTACAATAACTAATACTTACAGTATAATTAAATTTTAATAAAAAAAGAATACTAAGCAATAAAAACATATAAAAAGTTATTTTTGTTGGCAAATAACAACTATCTTTTTGTTTATATTTCATTTTTTTACCTCCTAACCAAATTTTTTACTGCAATTATATTATAACACAAATATCGTTATTTTGCATAAAAACCTGATATTTAAATTTAAAATGGGAAAATTATATTTAGGTGATAGTATGCTTAGTGAAAGATTATTAGATATTAGGGATGAAGCTGAATTGAATCAAGAAGATATGGCAGAAATTTTAAAGGTAAGTCAATCAAATTATTCTAGGTGGGAAAATGGAAAAGAATTAATTCCATTAAGTAAATTAAATATATTATGTAATCATTTTAAAGTTAGTATGGATTATGTTATTGGAATTACTCGTACCTCAAAATCGACTAAAAAATACAAATTTAGTAATGAAATAATAGGACAACGATTAAAAGAATTTAGAAAATCCAATGAAATAACTCAAACTGAACTAGCTAATATTCTTAATACCACTCAATCAACTATAAGTGCTTATGAAAGCGGTAAAACAACATTATTGACAGCGTTTGCATTAGAAATAGTTAATAAATACAACATTTCTCTTGATTGGCTTTGTGGAAGAAAATAAAAAACAGAATTAATCTGTTTTTTATTTTCTTGGTTTTTTTGTTAAAGTCAAGCCTGATTGTTCAAGATTAACATCTTTAGTTAGTTTTCCATTAAAACATAGTTCTTTTGCCCTATCATTATATAGACCAGATACAACTTCTGTTAGTTCCCAATCATACTTTTCAATAATAGGTTGAAACATTGGCAATTTATAGTCTGCTAATGTTATAAGTGGTTTTGTAGTACCTAAAAACTCCATTGATGCTTCAACCATTCTTGTACCTAAATGTTGTCCTCTACATTGATCTGAAACATATAATGTACAAATTTTTTGTTCTTCTTCATCTTTTTTAAGACAAGCCATTGCAATGATTTTATTTTCATCTTCTTCAGATCTTGCAAAAAGTATTTCTCCACTTGGTGTAAAAATTCTAGGAATTTGTTTTTGAAAATACCATTCTTTGTGCTTTGGGTAATCTTCACAGATGAAATCAGTAATATCATATATTTGTTTAGATAACTTTATAAATTCATCTTCATTTAAAACTCCAATATAATTTTTTAAACTTTCAATCTTTGCCATTTAAAATCCCCTCCCAAAAATTTGTGTTCTATAATAACACTTTTATATTAATAAGTCAATATAAAAATCGTATTTTTGCATATTTTTTTTAAATCTATAAAAAAGGAATTAGATTAATTCAATTCTAATTCCTAAAACACCATACTTTTCTTGTTTTTCTTTTGTATAAAATTGTTCTAAAACAGATATCAATTCTTCTTTTGTCATAGATTTATCTGATAAAATTGAAATATCATAATCTTTAAACATTTCTTCAAAAGAATTATATCTTAACAATCCTATAACTTGTGCTTCAAATGATTCATTTAAATCAGGTTCTTTTAAAAATTTAATTTTATCACCCAATTTAATATTTTGTCTTTTTTCATCATTTAACCTAATTTCAATTCTCTTTGTACCATTAAGAATAAAATTGAAATATTCTGGTTGTAATTTCATTTCATGTATCATTATCTTCTACCTCTTTCTTTTGCTCTTTGTAATATGAATTGTTTTTCTCTAGCAGGATTTTCACATAGGTTGCCATCTAAACTAAAAGCATTATCCCATTCTTTTATAACTTGATATAATGGATCATTTTCATAAATATAAGAATAGTATTGTGGTAATTGTACATTAGGATTAATTTTTCTCATATCTCTTAATGTAAGATATTCTTCAAATTCAGTAACATCATATAATTTTAACGCACAACATCTTTGAAAATTTTGTCCATAATAATCAACTATTTCATGTCCATCTGGGCGAACATCATAACCGGTTGCTTTTAATATTTGATTTGTATTACCTTTCAATATATCAGAAACTTTCATATAGCCAATTAATGCTTTATCCTCTTTTGCTGAATATACATATATTTTTTTGTTTAAGTCACAATCCTTTAAAGGCGACTTTCTAAATTCATATCCTTTAGTTTCTGCAAAAATTTGTCTAGCATAATAACTCATTATTGAAATAACTATAAGTCTATCTCTTTGCTTTTTATCCATAACATAATTCCCCCTTACCGGATGTAATTATACCATAACATTTGTTTTTTTGCAACAATTATCGTATTTTTGAATGTTTTTTTAATAAATTTCTACATTAATCATTGTAAATATAGTCTAAATGCGGTATAATTAACACATCAAATGCAAATGAATTTATTTAAAAAGTGTGCTAAACCCGTTTAGCAACTGCTCCATAGTGAAATCTGTTCGAACTATTTAGTTTGAACTTGATATATAAAA
>HF999758.1 GCA_000434175.1 Mycoplasma sp. CAG:611 | reverse complement strand
TTTATAATTATTATTTATTACTGGTATATAAAAATCTTTAAAATCTAATAATTTTACTCGAAAAATAATAGTTTTTTTGATATAATATTAATTGAGTTTAGGAGTGAAGTGCATGAAAAGAAATGAAGTAGATAAAAGCAAGTTATCGCCAATGATGGTTCAATATATGGATATAAAAGATAAGTATGAAGATGCGATTATCTTTTTTAGACTTGGAGATTTTTATGAAATGTTTTTTGAAGATGCAATTTTAGCATCTCATGAACTTGAGTTAACTTTAACAGGTAAAAATTGTGGCTTAGAAGAAAGAGTTCCTATGTGTGGTGTTCCTTTTCATTCATATTTACCTTATCTTGAAAAACTTGTTAACAACGGACATAAAGTGGCTATTTGCGAACAATTAACAGATCCAAAACTAAAAGGTATGGTTGAACGTGGTGTTATACAAGTTGTTACTAAAGGGACTTTAATGGAAGCAAGCAGTATTGATGAAAAAACTAATAATTATGTTGGCAGTATTTATGATTATAATCATTGTTATGCGATAAGTTATACTGATGTAACAACAGGAAATTTTTATACAGAATTATTTAGTTATGATATAGATAAACTTATTAATGAAATAATAAGACTTGATATAAAAGAATTAATTGTAAATGATATAATAGATAGAAAAATAATAAATACTTTAAGAGAAAATTATAATATTTTAATTACAATAAGTAATAATTTATTAGAAAATGATACTTATAAATATATATATGAAGATATAAAGGATATAAGAATTGTTAATTCCGTAAAACATTTACTTAATTATTTAAATGAAACTAAAATGGGTAATCTCAGTCATTTACAAAAAGTAAAAGTAATAGATAAAAATAAATATCTTGAATTAGATATTTATTCTAAAAGAAATCTTGAACTTGTAGAAACTTTAAGATTAAAAGAAAGAACTTATTCTTTACTTTGGTTACTTGATAAAACTAAAACTGCGATGGGTTCTAGAACACTAAAAACATATATTGAAAATCCTTTAGTAGATAAACATGAAATAGAAAGAAGATATGATTATATATCTACTTTACTTACAGAATTTATTTTAAAAGAAGAATTAAGAGAACTTTTAAATAATGTATATGATTTAGAAAGATTATGTGGAAGAATTAGTTATGGTAATTTAAATGCAAGAGATTTAATTCAATTAAAAAATTCAATTAAAATGCTTCCTCATATTAAAAATATTTTAGATGAAATTAAGTTTGATAAAAGGCTTGAAACTTTAGAAGATTTATATAATTTACTTGATATTAGTATTAATGAAGATAGTCCTGTTAGTATTAAAGAAGGAAATATAATTAAAAAAGGGTATAATAAAGATCTTGATGAATTAAAAAGTATGTCTTCTGGAGGAAAAGATTTTATTCTTGCTCTTGAACAAAAAGAAAAGGAAAAAACAGGAATTAAGAATTTAAAAGTAGGTTTTAACAAAGTATTTGGTTATTTTATTGAAGTTCCAAACGGTCAAAAATCTTTAATAAAAGATGAATATAATTATACAAGAAAACAAACTCTTTCTAATTGTGAAAGATATATAACTCCTGAGTTAAAAGAAAAAGAAGATTTAATATTAAATGCTGAAGAAAAAAGTATGGCTATGGAATATGATTTATTTATTGAAATAAGAGATAAAGTTAGAACTTATATTCCTAAACTTCAAAATATATCTAATATAATCAGTGAAATAGATGTTTTATGTTCTTTAGCAGTTGTAGCAGAAGAGAATAATTATGTAAGACCTAAATTAGTAGATGAAAGAAATATTTATATTAAAGATGCAAGGCATCCAGTTGTTGAAAAAGTATCACAAAAAGATTATGTGCCAAATGATATATTGATGGATGAAAAAACAAATATCTTATTAATAACAGGACCTAATATGAGTGGTAAATCTACTTATATGAGAACACTTGCAATAATTATAATAATGGCTCAACTTGGTAGTTTTGTTCCTTGTAAAGAAGCTAGTATTCCTATATTTGATAAAATATTTACACGTATTGGAGCAAGTGATGATTTAGTAAGTGGTGAATCTACTTTTATGGTTGAAATGAAAGAAGCTAATAATGCAGTTAGTAATGCTACGAAAAATAGTTTAATTTTATTTGATGAATTAGGTCGTGGAACAGCAACTTATGATGGAATGAGTTTAGCTCAAAGTATATTAGAGTATATCCATGATAAAGTAAAAGCTAAAACACTTTTTTCTACTCATTATCATGAATTAACAAGTTTAGAAAAAAATTTGAGATATTTGAAAAACGTTCATGTTTCTGCTAAAGAAGAAAATGGTACAATTACATTTTTGCATAAGATAAAACCAGGTGCAGTAGATAAAAGTTATGGTATTCATGTTGCTAGTTTAGTTAATCTTCCTAAAGAAATAATAACAAGAGCAAGTGAAATACTTGATTTATATGAAAATAAAAAAAGTAAAAAAGCAATATACGAACAAACTTCACTATCTTTTGATTTTAATGAAGAAAAAGAAAGTGAAGTAGAAAAAAAACTTCTTGAAATTAATCCTTTAGAAATAACACCACTTGAAGCTTTAAATATTTTAGATGAATTAAAAAAAGAAGTAATAAATAAAAAATAAGGAGGTTTTTATGGGAAAATTATTTATCGTAGGAACACCAATAGGGAATTTAAATGATGTAACAAAGCGTCAACTTGAAACTTTAGAAAATGTAGATATTATCCTTTGTGAAGATACAAGACATAGTTTAAAATTACTTAATTTTTATAAAATAAAAAATAAACTTATTTCATATCATAAATTTAATGAAAAAGAAAAATCTCCATATTTAATAGATGAAATAATAAAAAATAATAAAAATATTGCTTTAATAACAGATGCTGGAATGCCATGTATATCAGATCCTGGTTATATTTTAGTAAAACAAGCAAGAGAAAATAATATTGAAGTAATAGGAGTAGGAGGAATAAGTGCTGTTACAACAGCTTTATCTATAAGTGGTCTTGATACTAAAAATTTTAGTTTTTATGGCTTTTTTCCTAGAGAAAATAAAACTAAGAAAAGAATTATTAAAGAAATAAAACAAAGTTTAATTAAAGTATTTGTTTTTTATGAATCTCCTAAAAGGTTAATTGATACTTTGGAATTTTTAAAAGAAAAACTTGTTAATTTTAATATTTGTGTATGTTCTGATTTAACTAAGTTACATGAAAAAGTATATTATGGAAATATAAATAAAGTTTTAGAAGAATTAAAAGATAATTCAAAAAGTGAATTAGGAGAGTATACTTTTATTATAGAAAAAGAAGAAATAGAAGAGAAAGAAGAAATTAATTATTCTATCGAAGCATTACTTATTGATATAATTATTAAAAATAATCTTTCAATGAAAGAAGCAGTTGATAAATTAAATAAAGAAACATCTTTTAGTAAAAAAGATATTTATAATGCTAGTTTAAATATAAAAAAAATAATAGGTTAGTCTATTATTTTTATTTTGTATTAAGTTCATTTAGTTTATCATTTAATTTAGTATTTTCTTCTTTTCTTTTATTATCTTGTGCTTTTTCTAAAGTGTACCATCCATTTTTAAACATAAGATTAAAGGCATCTCTTGCAGCACATTTAACATCATCAAAAATGTCATAAAATTTATCAAATAATAAATCATTACTTGCTTCATCAATAGCAATACTTAAATTATTAGACATATTTTTTTCATTTTCTAAGATAACTTCTAAATAATTTTTTTCATTCATATTTATAGTTTTACTAACATTTACTTCAGGATTATTAACTTTATTATTCATAATTTTCCTCCAAATAAATCATACTTATTAAATCTTCACATATATCTTTATGCATTTTATAAATATCACAAATAAAATCTTTTATTTCAGGATCATTAACTTTTAAACTAATGTCATAAGCAAGTTTACATGTTGTATAGTTCCAGTTAAAAATGTCACAAATATAAGATAAATCTTTTGTAGATATTATTACTGGTGGTTTTTCCATACTAATCAATTCCTTTCTATTGTTAGTTTTAGTAAAAATAAAAAAAATATACTAATATTTTAAGTATATTTTTATAATATTAAGTTATTATTTTATATAATTATTTTCTTTTAACCAAATTAAAGTATCTTTAATTGTTTCTTTAATATCTTTGTTTTTAAATCCTAATTCTTTTTTTGCTTTAGCATTACTAAAATTAGCATTAGAAGATAGAGTATATAAAGAATATTTTGTAAATAATGGTGTTTCTTTTTTTATGTTGTAATATAATTCAAAAAAAGGTGCAACTAATTTTGCTAAAAAAATAGGTAATACCAGTTTTATTCTTTTTTTATTTTGTAAATCACAAATTAAGTCAGTTAAATCTTTAATTGTAATATATTTATTAGATAATATATAACATTCATTTTTATTATCTTTTTCACAAGCGCTTATGATACCATCTGCAACATCTCTAACATCTACGAAGTCATAACCACCTTTAACGGTAGCAAAAAGTTTATTATTTGCAACTTGTTTTATTAATTGTGTTAAGTGACTATTTCCAAAATCATATGGTCCGATAATTCCTGAAGGCATAATAATACAGGCATTTAAATTTTCATTTTTAACTTTATCCATAATATATTTCGTAGTTTCTGCTTTAGTTTTTGCATATAATCCTTTTACTTTGTTTTCATCAAAATCAGTTTCTTCTGTCATTAATTCATTATTAGGTTTTTCATAAATAGCATGTACACTACTAATATAAATAAGTTTAGCATTTTTTTCTAAAACTTTATCTATAATATTTTTAGTACCATTAACATTAATATTATAGATAGTAGGATTAAATTTAGATTTAATATATACAACTGCAGCACAATGAATTACAAAAACTTGTTTATCATTAATATTTTCAAAAACATCAGATAAACTATCTTTTTTTGTTACATCTCCATAATAAATTTTACAATTTAAGTTTTCTAATGACTCAATTGAAGAATTTTTTAAAACAAGTGCTCTTATTTCATTATCTTTGTTTTGTTGTAACTTTCTTATAATATTATTTCCTAAAAAACCATTTGCTCCGGTTATTATATAAACTTTTTTCATAAATTACCTCCATTTT
>HF999757.1 GCA_000434175.1 Mycoplasma sp. CAG:611 | reverse complement strand
ATTATATTTTGTTTTTTCATATGTTTTTTTACTTCCTTCCTATTTTTAACTTTATAGATTCATTATATAAATACTTTCTAAATATGTCAATGTGTTTAATTCTTTTTAACTAAAATTACATCATAAATTAAAAAAAGATACTACATAGCATCTTTTCTTGAAAAGTTTAGTCTTCCTTTATTATCTGTACCAATATATTTAACTACTATTTCATCGCCTTCTTTAACAACATCTTCAACTTTATTTACACGATCTTTAGCTAGTTTAGAAATATGAACAAATCCTTCACAACCACTCCAAACTTCAACAAAACATCCTGCTTCGATTATTTTAACTACTTTAGCAGTATATATTTTACCTTCTTCTACTTCACGTGTTATATCTTCAATCATTTTCATTGCTTTATTTAACACTTCAATATCTTGGTGATATAAAAGAATTCTTCCTTCATCATCAATATCAATTTTAACTGCATTTTTATCATTAACACTAACAACATTACTTGCATCTTGTATAATTTTTGTTATTACTTCTCCACCACGACCAATAACTGCTTTAATTTGATCTTCACGAATTTTCATTTGTTTAATCTTTGGTGCATATTTAGATAATTCTTTTCTTGGCTCTGTAATAGCAGTTTGCATATTTTCTAATACTTCAAGTCTAGCGACTTTAGCTTGCTCTAATGCTTCTTTTAAAATTTCTTTTGTTATTCCTTTAATTTTTATATCCATTTGTAAAGCACAAATACCATTTTTAGTTCCTGCAACTTTAAAGTCCATATCTCCATAATGATCTTCAGCACCTTGAATATCTGTTAAAATTGTATAATTTCCATTTTCATTAGTTATAAGTCCCATAGCTATACCTGCAACCATATCTTTAATTGGTACTCCTGCTGCCATTAAACTCATACATCCAGCACAAATACTAGCTTGTGAACTTGAACCATTACTTTCTAATACTTCACTTACAACACGAATAGTATATGGAAATTCTTCTTCACTTGGAATAACTTGTGCTAAGGCTTTTTCTCCTAAAGCACCATGCCCTATTTCTCTTCTTCCTGGTGTTCCATATCTTCCTGTTTCTCCTACTGCAAATTGAGGGAAGTTATAGTGATGCATAAATCTTTTACCTTCTTCATCGCTTAAACCATCAAGTATTTGATATTCATTAATAGATCCTAAAGTTGTAACACTTAATACTTGTGTTTGTCCACGAGTAAATAAAGCTGATCCATGTGTTCTTGGTAAAATATCTACTTGTGAATTAAGTGGTCTAATTTCTGTTGTTTTTCTTCCATCTGGTCTTATTTTATCATCAGTAATTAATCTTCTTATTTCTTCATATTCTATATGTTCTAATACTTCATTAACTTGCTTAATTACCTCCTCTAATTCTTTTTCACTTAAATTATTATATAATTCTTTAAATGTATTTCTAGTTTCTTCTTTTAATTCATCTATTTTTTCTTGTCTAGCAAGTTTTTCTTCTATTTTAATAGCATTAACCATTCTTACTGTAATTATATCTCTTACTCTACTGTTAATTTCAGGATCAATTTTAATAAGTGGATAATCTTTCTTTTCTTTACCTACTTCTTTTTCAATTTCTTCTTCAAATAAAATTAATTCTTTAACTGCTTCGTGTCCAAACATTAATGCTTCAAGCATATCTTCTTCACTAACTTGTTTAGCACTAGATTCAACCATGTTAATTGCATCTTTTGTTCCTGCAACTGTTAAATAAATATCACTTTGTTCTTGTTCTTCTGGTGTTGGGTTTATAACAAATTTACCATTAATTCTTCCTACTACTACTCCTGCAACGGGTCCTTCAAAAGGTAAATCACTAATTGTTAAAGCAAGACTTGATCCAAAAAGTGCAGTAAGTTCTGGTGAATAAGCAGTATCAACAGATAATACTGTATTTATTATTTGTACTTCGTTTTTAAATCCTTCTTTAAATAAAGGTCTAATTGGTCTATCAATTAATCTTGCTGCAAGTGTTGCTGCCTCAGTTGGGCGACCTTCTCTTTTTATAAATCCTCCAGGTATTTTACCTACTGAATATAATTTTTCTTGATATAAAACCATAAGTGGAAAAAAATCTCCCGTTGTTGGTTCTTTACCATTAACTACCGCTGTTAAAACAACAGTATCACCATATTTAACTAAACATGCACTATTTGCTTGTTTTGCTAATTCTCCAATTTCTACTACTATTTTTTTTCCATAAAATTCTTTTTCAAATGTTCTTTTCATATTTCCTCCATTTTTACTAAAAATAAAGACACTAAAAAATAGTGCCTACATTATTTTCTTAATCCTAATTTTTCAATAGTTTCACGATATTTATTAACATCATTATTTTTTAAATAGTTAAGTAAATTTTTTCTTTTACCAACTTTTTTTAATAATCCACGTTTTGAATGATAATCGTGTTTATGTTCTTTTAAATGTTCTGTTAAATTATTAATTTCTTCAGTAAGAATAGCTACTTGAACTTCAGTTGAACCTGTATCTTTAGCATCTCTTGCATATTTCTTAATAATTTCTTGTTTCTTTTCATTACTTAAAGCCATATTATTACCTCCTTATAAAATTTCACCAATTTCTTAGTTATCAAGGTTTTTTAGAAACCAAGAAATGGAACATCATTAATATACTATATAATTTATAATATTGCAACTATTTTTTATTTTTTTTTAAAATTTATGTTTACAATATGGACAAACTTCTAAAGAACTAAGTATTTTATGACCACATATATTACAAGTCTTAACTCCTTCTTCTTTTATTTGTTCTTTTATAGCATTTACTTCTTCAAGTAAATTATCTTGCTTTTCTTTTATTTCTTTAAGTTCTTCTTGCTTAGTTAAATCATTAACATTATCTGGAATTATACTAATAGGTTTAGTTACATCAAGTAATTTACTTTTTTTATCTTCAATTTCTTTTAATTGTTGTTCTATTTTATCTAAATCCACTTCTTCTTGATTTTTATTTTTTATAATATTTGTTTTTACTTTTACATCTTTTTCTTTTGGTTGTTTAGGATTATCTTTATTTTCTTTTATTTTACTAATTACAACATAAACAATTAATCCTACGATAGATAAAATAAGAATTGTACCTATTATATATAAAAATATTTTATTTTCTTTTTCAATAACTATTTGATATTCTCTAGTTGAACCATCTTTACTTGTTGTATTAATTTTTATAATACTTCCATCTTTTAAATCATTATTTCCTGTTATTTTATATGAAGAAGTTGGATCTTCTAAAATAACTTCAATATTAAGTGTTTTTTCTTTTTCTATTTTTAAACTATAAACTTGTTTATCTTTACTAAAATTAATATCATACCCTTTAATATTTAATTCACTAATATCAGGATTATTTCCAAGAGTTTCTCCCTCTTTTAATCTTGTTACAACTAATTTATACTCTTTTACGTCACCTTTTTCACTAGTTACTTTTAAAGTAATAATATTTTCATTTTCTTTTAATTTATTAACATCTCCAAGTACTTCTACTTTAGCATGTTCTTCTTCTGTTTCATATTTTATATTTAATTTAGTAACATCATATAATACTTTCATTTGATATTCTAAAACATCACTTTTAAATTCTTTATTTAATTTACCTTCTTCTATTTCAAGACTTTTTAAATTATTATTTGTACTTCTTGTATCTTGTCTATTAACAGTTATTACATAATCTTTACTATTTCCATTTTCTGCTACAACAGTTATAGTAAATTTATTTTCACCAAATTTTAAAGCATAATCTTTAACAACTCCCGTTACTTTTTGTGTTTCATTATTTTTTACGGCATTAATTGTTATTTTATCAATATCTTTAGTTACGTCAACATTATAACTTCTAGTAGAAGCAACATAACTCGGATTTAATTTTCCACTTGAAATAGCAATATTTTTTAATGTTGTATCACTATCACAAGTCCTGTTAATAACAAGTTTATATGTTGTTGTTTTTGTTTTATCTTCACTAGTAGCAGTTATATCAATATTATTAACACCACATGTTAAATTTTTAGTTCCTATTCCTGCTACAGATACAGTACTAGATTTTTCAACAGAAATATTAATACTACTTTTCTTCGTAATATTAATTGTATAATTAGTTGTATTAGGGGCAAAAGTAACACCATAAGTATCAATATTTTTATCATCTAACTTTATATTAGTAAGAAAGCTATTATTATCAAGTACTTTAACAGTTGTACTAACTTCACTTATAGTTACTTCATTATTCTCATCATCCATTGCTTTTATATCTTTAAGTGTTATTTTACCAGTCCCTGCTTTTTCTAATGCTAAAACTTGTACTTTTTTTTCAAAAACATCAGATATAGAACTATTTTCTTGAAAAGCATTTGAAGTAGAAGAAAAATAAGTTCCATCCCCAGTTAAAGATGCTTCGAATGATTTTATCGTACCAGTAGTTACCGTAAGTTTTACAGTACAATCTACATTACTATTTTGTTTAACTTTCCCTTCACAAGTTAATGTTGCTTGTGCTTCTGCTAATGCCTTAATATTAAATGGAATAAATAAAAATAATCCAATTAATAAATATAATATTTTTTTCATACATATCCTCCATACCAAACCCTACTTTATACCTAAATTATAACAAAATATCTTATATTTGTAAATAAAATAACTATCTATTTACATTTTAACTAAAATAACATCTACTCCTATTTTTTCTATCTTATCCCATGTTATTTCTGTTTCAATATCTTTGGAAGAAAACCTAAAGATAGTTTTTTGTTGTTCTACGATTAAAGATAATAAATTACCATTTTCATCTATTTTAACATCTATAATATTTCCTATTTTATTACCATTTAAATCTATTATGTCTTTATGTTGCATCTCTGATAATCTCATAATACCACCTATTTAATTTTATTGTAAAAAAAACAATTCTTTACAATTGTTTTCTAATTCTTTTTAAAGCACCTTTTTCTAGTCTTGATATTTGAGCTTGACTTATTCCAATTTCACTTGCAATCTCCATTTGCGTTTTACCTACAAAAAACCTATTTTCTAAAATAAACTGTTCTTTTTTACTAAGCTTATTAATAGCTTTTTCTAAAGCTACTTTCATATCAACATCACAATTTGATTTTTTATCTTCTACTTGATCGAATAAATATATTGTATCTCCTCCATCATTATATATAGGCTCAAATAAACTAACCGGAGAAATAAGAGATTCTAACGCTACAACAATATCATATTCTTCAATTCCAAGTATTTTAGCAAGTTCACTATTTGTAGGTTCTACACCATTTTCCATAGTTAATCTTTCTTTTTCTTTTAAGACTTTATAAGCAGTATCTTTTATACTTCTACTAATTCTAACAGGATTATTATCTCTTAAATATCTTTTAACTTCTCCAAGTATCATAGGAACAGCATATGTTGATAATTGTACTCCTAAATCTATATTAAAATTATCTATTGCTTTAACAAGACCAACACAGCCAATTTGAAATAAGTCATCCATATTTTCACCCTTAGAATTAAATCTTTTTAAAATACTTAAAACAAGTTTTAAATTTCCTTTTATTAACTCTTCCCTAGCAAACTTATCTCCATCTTTCATTTTTAAAAACAACTTTTTTGTTTCTTCACTAGTAAGTACTTTTAATTCACTTGTATTTACCCCTGTTAATTCAACTTTATATTTAGCCATAAAAATATCCTTTCATATCTATAATGATATAAAAAGATATTATCTATTCATTAATATTAATAATATTTTTTCTATTATTTAAATATAGTTTTAATAAATAAATTAATATTCCTATAAAAATAATAATTAAACTATATTTAACATAATTATTTTGTTTTATAAAGCTTATTAAATTAAAGTTTATTTTTCTATCTAAATATATATTATCTTCTTCAAGTAAAGTATCTTTATAATATATCTTTATACTTCCTATTTTTGAATTTATTTTATTTTTATATGATATATTATCTAAAAAGTTATATTCTATCTTAATATCATCTTTATTATAATTATTCTCTAAATAATAAGAATATTTTCTTTTAGCATAAATAGGTATTTTATCTTCCTTAAAATATTTAGTTTTTAAATAATAAATTATTTCTTTACTTTTTATTATGGTTTGATAATTATAATTATCTCTATAATATTTATATAAATTTAAAGCATCTTTTAATTGACCACTTGAAGATTTAGAATTTGTTGTAACAAGCATATAATTTATATCTTTTAAAGAAATTGATGCAAGACAATATCCTGATAAAGTTTCACTACCAGTTTTACCTCCACTTATATTATCTAAAGTTAAATTATATTTATTAGCATAATAATTAAGGGTATGTTTTAAAGTAATATTATCATGTGTTTTATAAGAAAAAGTAGTTACTATTTTTTTAAATGTTTCATTATTTAAAGCATACTTAAAAAGAATTGATACATCTTTAACTGTTGAATAATTATTAATATCATCATATCCAATTGGATTAGCAAACTTTGTATTATTAAGATTTAATTCTTTAGCTTTATCATTCATCATTGAAACAAAATTACTTACACTTCCTCCGATATTTCTTGCTAAACATGATGCTGCTTCTGCGCCAGATGAAATTAAAAGTGCATATAAAAGTTCTTCATAAGAATAATAATTATTTACTTTTAAACCTGATGTTTGTAAATCATATTTATATACATCTTTAAAATCTTCAGTAGTAAGAAGAACTTTTGTACTTAAATCATCAATATTTTCTAATGCAACAACCGCAGTCATTATTTTAGTAAGTGATGCGATATATGTTTTAGAATCACTATTTTTTTCGTAAAGAATTTTATCTTCATTTAAGTTAATCAAAATAACATTATTACTATTTATATTAAAATCATAAGAAAATACACTTAAAGGAAATATAAATAATAATAAAAGTAAGAATAATATTTTCTTCATAAGATTCACCATAATAAGTATATACTATTTGAAAAAATAAATAAATAAGTTATAATAAATTACAGGTGATTTTTTATGAATGATTGTATTTTATGTCCAAGACTTTGCCATGTTAATAGAAATAAAGAAGTAGGATTTTGTAAAGCAAATGATAAGTTAAAAATAGCTAAAGCAGATTTGTTTTATTATGAAGAACCATGCCTTGGTACAAGTGGTGCGATATTTTTTAGTAATTGTAATTTAAGATGTATTTTTTGTCAAAATTATGAAATATCTACAAATAATATAGGTAAAGAAATAACAATTGAAGAATTTAGTAATATATGTATAACTTTACAAAATAAAGGTGCTGATAACATTAATTTAGTTACCCCTACAATTTATGTACCTCTTATTATAAAAGGATTAGATCTTGCTAAGGAAAAAGGATTAAATATTCCAATTATATATAATTCAAGTGGTTATGAAACTGTTGAAACATTAAAATTACTTGAAGGATATATTGATATTTATTTACCTGATTTTAAATATTTTAATAATGAAATTGCTGTTAAATATTCTAAAGCATATAACTATAAAGAAATATGTATAAAAGCTTTAGAAGAAATGACAAGACAAGTATCTAAATGTAAATTTAAAAATAATTTATTAAAAAAAGGTGTGATAGTAAGACATTTAATGTTACCTAATATGGAAAATGATACAAAAGAAATATTAAATTATTTATATAATACATATAAAGATAATATTTATATAAGTTTAATGAATCAATATACCCCAATTAAAAAATTAAAATATAATGAACTAAATAATACCCTTGATGAAAAAATATATGAAAATATGATAGACTATGCTTATAATTTAGGTATTAGAAATTGTTTCGTTCAAGAACAAGATTCCAAAGGTAAATGCTTTATACCTGATTTTACACAAAAAATAGAAAGTTAATCTTTCTATTTTATTATTTTATAAACTAAGTGTATATGGATTATTAATTGTACCATCTCCTCCAGTTACTTTTAAAGTTGAAACTAGATAAAAAGAAGGTCTAACCATACCAGCATAAAATTCTAATTGATTTCCATAATCAGTACCACTATATCCACGGAAATAATCATATGTAGATGTTAATTTTCCCCAACGTTGTAAATAAAAACCTTTACAATCATTTCCACAAGATGAAACAGATCCATTTGAATAAGTCCTTGGATTATAATCATATCCTAATGCTGCGGTTATATTTTCATCTTCAGAACCAAGCCAACCTGCTTTATCACAACTACTTCCTGAAGAACAAAAAGCATCACGAGCATCTAACATTCCAATAGTTTTATACGAATTACATGCTGTATATGTAGTGGCACTTGGTGGATAATCGCTTGGATATTCATTACTTTTACTTGTACTTATATAACAATCATATTTTATATTTTTTACAACATAATTAGTTAATCCTTTTTTATTAATATATTCATAATAATATGGTGTTACTGTATTTGATACAAATTTTTCTCCAAATTCCATATTTCCTACATTTACTTTAGAAGTAGAATTATTATTTAATGCTGATGCTAAACTTGTATACTCCCAAGTCTTTGAATAATTACTTATAGAACTAGGATTTAATGATGATGATAAATTAACAGCATTCCACATAGCATTTATCCATTTATCTGCTTTTATAACTTTTATCATTCCTGTTGTTGTTCCTATTTGTGTATCATTTGATGTTACTACTCCGATTATTCTATATTTTGTTGTATCATTTCCTAAAGTTACATAATTATTATCAACTGTATTTCCATAAAATCTTGCCATATTATAAGCAGATTCCCCAATTCCTGAATATTTTGAGTTTTCCACCATACAAGTTCCAAAATTTTCTCCAGCACAAATTTTTGATATTAATTTTATTTGTTTACCTACAGTTAGTTCTATTACATTATTACTTATTTTAGCATAACTAAATAAAGCATAACTAGTAAGTCCTACACTTACT
This sequence comes from Mycoplasma sp. CAG:611, assembly GCA_000434175.1. GTDB lineage: Bacteria > Bacillota_I > Bacilli_A > RF39 > UBA660 > CAG-611. Next base: position 8,880 of record HF999757.1, on the reverse strand, counting down.
AATATAACTAATATTGTAACTGCTAAGAAATAACTATTTATTATTTTTACATCTGTTTTAAAAAAATTTTTAATATTATTTAATATTTTTTTCATATGAACCAACTTCCTTATTTTCTTACTATATTTAGTATATAATATTTATCTTTTATAGTCAATTATCTAAATTTAATTTTTTACGAATCAATTTGACAAAATATTCATTTTTATAGTATAATTTTCTTGGTTGATTCTATTAAAAAATTAAAAAGAAAGGAGATTTTATAATATATATGTTTAAACCAAACAAAACTTATGTGTTTGCTCTTGGTGGTTTAGGAGAAGTCGGAAAAAATATGTATTGTATAATGCAAGATAATGAAATTATTATTATTGATGCTGGAGTTATTTTCCCTGAAGAAGAGTTACGTGGTATAGATTATGTTTTACCAGACTGGAATTTTTTAAAAAAGAATGAAAAAAAGATAAAAACTTTGATTATTACACACGGACATGAAGATCATATTGGTGCTATACCTTTTCTACTTCAAAATATTAATATACCTTCTATTTTTGCTCCTAATCAAGCAGCAGCACTTATTAGAAAGAAATTAGATGAAAAAAATATTTTTTATAAAGGATTAAAAGTTTATAAGGAAAGTGATAAATTAAAATTTAAAAACTTTGAGGTTTCATTTTTTAGAACAACCCATTCTGTTCCAGATTCTTATGGAATTTGTGTTAAAAATCCAAATGGAACAATTGTAGAAACCGGAGATTTTAAATTTGACTTAACCCCAATTGGACCTGTTACTGATTTTAATGAAATAACAAACATTGGTAAAAGTGGTGTTACTTTACTTATGAGTGAATCTACAAATGCTTTAGATGAAGGATTTAGTTTATCGGAATCAAAAGTTGATGAGGCTTTACATGAAGTATTTAGTAAACATAGTAGTAATAGACTTATTATTGCAACATTTGCTTCTAATATATATAGACTAAAACATATTATTGAAACTTGTAAATATTTTAATAGAAAAGTATGTATCTTTGGTAGAAGTATGGAAAATAATATTAATATTTCTATGGAAGGTGGCTATATTGATGCTAAAGGTGTAATTATAAGTGCCGAAGAAGCAAACAGGTTAAAATCAAGTGAAGTAGTTTTATTATGTACAGGAACTCAAGGTGAACCTTTATCAGCTTTGTCAAGAATTGCTGATGGCATACATAAACAAATTAGTTTAAGAACTGATGATATTGTTATATTTTCTAGTTCTGCTATACCTGGAAATTATCAAGCTATTGCTAATACAATTAACAAACTTTATTTAAAAGGTGTTAAAGTTTATACAACAACAAACGATAGAGAAATCCATGCATCAGGTCATGCAATGACTGAAGAATTAAAACTTATGATTAGACTTTTACAACCTAAATATTTAATGCCTATTCATGGTGAATACAGAATGCTTAAAAAACACACTAAACTTGGTATTGAATGTGATATTCCAAAAGAAAACACTTTCATTCTTGATAATGGTGATGTGTTAGAAATGGATAATGGAAATGTTAAACAAGTAGGAACATTAGATGTTAGTGAAATATATGTTGATGGTAATCGTATTGGTGAAGTTGGCGGAGCAGTTTTAAATGATCGTAAAATAATGGCTAATGATGGTATTTTAGTTATTATTGCTAATATTGATATGGAAAAGAAAAAATTACTTGCTAAACCTATGATTACAACTCGTGGATTTATTCTTATTAACGAAAATGAAGAATTATTAAATAAAATTGAAGATGTTGCTAAAAAAACTATTGAAAAAGAATTAAAAAAACAAAAAGTAACATTTTCTGATGTTAAAACTGAACTTACTAGAGAAACATCATCTTTTATAAGAAGTCAAACAGGAAGAAAACCTATTGTTCTTCCAATTATATTAAATATAAAAAAATAGTTAAAATTTTTAACTATTTTTTATTATTACATTATAATAATCTTTTCCATTTGTTTTTATACCTTTTAATTTAGAATTAGTATGTCCTGATAATACATATTCATCATCACTTACAAATATATTTTTTAAAGTATAAGTATTATTTCCTTTATATACTTTTTCATCTTGTTTTTCTAAATTACTATCATAAGTTACTAAAACTGAATTACTTACTAAAAGATTATTCTTTTTAACCCCATATAACCCTATTACTAATATTTTATCTTTATATGTTTCAACATATGTAAATTTAGTAATATCTTCTTTTTGATATACAATACTTTTTACTAATTTACCATTTTTATCAAACTTTATTAAAGCGGCTTCATAATTATCTGTTTTATTTTTTTCTTCTAATTTACTACCTGTAACTATAAAACTACCATCACTTAACATTTTTATACTTGTAAGTCCTTCTTTATCTGTAATTCCATAATAATTATGCCAAAGCTCTTTACCATCAAAACTATATTTATAAATAGCACCCGTTCCTGTTGCTTTTAACCCTACAACTACATAACCATCATTTGTTATAACTAAATCGTTAAATTCTCCTGTTTGAGGACCTCCTAAATTAATTTTAGATAAAACTTCACCATTTTTATCGTATTTAACTATAATTGCCCCTCCAGTTGTATGATTACCTATTATATTAGGAGCATAAACACTTGTTCCTACGACTACATAATTCCCAGCTTTATCTACTTTAACTTTATTAAATTTTGATGTATCTAAAATATTTAAATTCTTTCTCCATACAATATTAAAATTATTATCATATTTTACAATAACAGCTTCAGTTAAGTTATCTTTTTTACTTTTTTCATCCATAAGTACATACCCTACTGCTATATAACCATCTTCAACTTTTACAATATCTTTATATTCACTAACTAAACCTAAATCTAAATATTTTTCTTTTATAAGTTTTAAAGTTTTATCATAAACAAATAAAGTTGCTTTATTATAACCTGGTGCTTTATATTTATTAAATTTACTATGTTTAAAATCACTTAATCCTACTGATACATATTTATCATTTACTTTAATTGTACTGTTTATAGCACTATAATAAGTAGATTCTTTCCTAACTTTAATATATTTTATTCCAAAATATATTAATTCAATCACTAATATTGCTATTAATATTATTACTATTTTTTTTAATGTTTTATTTTTCATACATACCTACCTCTATTTCTTTATTTTAACTTTATAAACACTTTTATTTGTATACATATCATAAAAATTATATACTCCAATAAGAACACAAATAATTCCTATAATTGTACCAGTAAATATTATAGATATAATTGGAGTTGTTAATATTAATATTCCAAGCACTAATTTTATTAAATCAGTTACTATTTCTTTTTTATCTTTTATATTACTTCCATAATATAGTGATAAAGAAAATAATGATTTAACAATTAACCAAATACCAAGTAATCTTGATAACATCATAATTGTTCCATTTTTATTTACCATTAATATAATTCCAAGAAGAATATTTATACACCCACTGAAAAGAACATTACCAAACACCATTAAATTACTTCTGTTAATTAAAGAATAAATAACAATTATCCCTCCATAAATAACTAATAATAATCCAATTACATATACAATTGATGAAAATGTATTAGATGGACTAAATATTAGATAAAAACCTCCCAAAATTAATAATAAATTACCAATTATTTTTAATATTTTATCTTTCATAAATTACTTTTCCTTTCTTTTTTTTAAAATAATTTTATCTATTAACATATCTAATAAATATGATATTATAAAACATAAAACAAAAGTTAAACCAATATTTAATATAATATTTAATGTGTTATTACTAGAAAATTTAAATAAATCATCTTTATTATTTAAAATAAGAATTGACATTAAATCTAAACACATCACTACTATACTGAATACTAAACTTTCTTTTAAATAATTTCTTTTTCTTATATTTTTTTCTTCCTTACTATTTCCAACAGGTAATTTATTTCCTTTTATATCTGTTAATAAATTTGTTTTATCTTTATTTTTTATATAATAAAAGAAAAAATATATTACTGAGATTAAAAGAAATAATGTTGTTTCTACATTAGCATTATCTAAGCTTTTTGTACTTATACATTTTGCTATTATTAACCCTAATAAAACAAAACTTATTATTAAATAGATACCTGATATTATCATACTTAATTTATCTTTTTTATTTTTATTCATTTTAAATCACTATCCTTTTCCCATATTTTATCTTCACTTGAAGAATTATATACTTTATAAGTAAATGTATTATTTTTATAAGGAATTAAAACAGCATAAATATCTTTTGTTTTAACTTCTCCAAGTGGAATTAAAGTTTCTCCTATTTCTTTATATGTTAATTTACATTTATAAATATAATTACTTTTATATTTAGTAAAATAATCACATGAAGTAGTTTCAATTTCTTTAATTTTTTCTAAATTTCTTCTTGTTTTTCCTAAATCAATATCACCATAACTATAATTAAACCAAGAATTAACTATTTGTTCTCCATAATTACCATCTTTATAGTTATCACAACCAGTTAAGAAAAATGATATAAATAATATAACAAGAACTAATATTTTTTTATTTTTCATAATTCACCTCTTTTTAGTACATTATTCTTCAAATTCTTTTAAAATAGCTTTAAATTCTTCTGGTACATCTTTTTCAAAGTATAATTCTTTTTTTGTAATTGGATGAATAAATTTTATACTTTTAGAATGAAGCATTTGTCCAAAATCATTTATTATTTTTCTATTACCATATAATGGATCATTTACTATCGGATGATTTATATATGTAAAATGTACTCTTATTTGATGGGTTCTCCCTGTTTCAAGAATACATTCTACTAAGGTTGCATCTTTAAATCTTTTTAATACTTTAAAATGAGTAACTGATTCTTTAGAATTAACATCTGTTACAGTATATTTTTGTCTATTTGAAAAGTCCCTTCCAATCGGAGCATTTATTGTGCCTTTTTCATGTTTAATAACACCCCATACTAATGCAACATATTTTCTTTCTACTTTTTTATGTTTTATCATATCTGCTAGTAATTCATGTGTTTTATCATCTTTAGCTACAACCATTAAACCACTTGTATCTTTATCTAATCTATGAACAATACCAGGTCTTATTGTATTTTTTTTACTTAAGGTATTAAAGTGATACAAAAGCCCATTTACTAAAGTATGATTATAATTACCTACCGCAGGATGAACTACTACCCCACTTTTTTTATTAATAATAAGTAAATAATCATCTTCATATACAATATCCAAATCCATTTTTTCAGGTAACGTATCTATGTTTTCATCACAAATATTTTCTATTTCTATTAAATCTTTTTCTTTTACTTTATAATTAGAAGGGCAAACTTTATTATTAACTAAAATGTTCCCTTCTTTTATAAGTTTTTGTATTTTTGTTCTTGAAAGTTCTGTATTATTAGTAAGATAAACATCTAATCTTACATTATTTTCATTTACTTCTAAATTCATAAATTATTCCTTTCTAAGCATATTTATAATTAATAATATAACACCTATTGTTATACAAATATCTGCTAAATTAAATATTGGAAAATTATAACCAAAAATAATAAATCTTAAATAATCAACAACATAACCATAAATTATTCTATCAATTAAATTACCTATAATTCCTCCAGTTAAAAACATATATGATATTTTTTCTAAAGTTGATATTTTATCTTTTATTAAATAATTAAAGATATAAAATATAACAAGTACTCCGATTAATATAAAAAATATTGTTTGATTTTCTAATAAACTAAAAGCAGCTCCTGTATTTTTAGCAAGTGTTAGATAAAAAAAGTTAGGAATAACACATATATTAGTTATATTGTTAAGAGCAAATAATTTTATAATAAAATCTATAATTATAATAATTAAACTAAAAATAAATATCTTTTTTTTCATAAATTTTCCTCATTAAATATTATAACATACAATTAAGTATTAAAAAATAAAAGTAATAAAAAAATATCAAAAATGATATTTTTACATGTTTCTATATACAATTAGTTGATCAGGTAAAAGATATATATTATTGTTATTATAGCTAAGATTAGCAACAGTTGTATTAAAATATCTTGCTATATTTTGAATCGTATCTCCCATTGTTGTTATATATACACTAACACCTTGTTTTGGAACAAGTATTGTTTGTCCAGGATAAATATATTCACTTGGATCAAGTCCATTAATTGCTGATAATATATTTACTGTTACATTATTTTTCTTAGCAACAGAATATAATGTATCTCCTTTAAGAATTGTATAATAATCAAAAATATTTGTAACACCAAGTGGTATATTTAAAGCAGTACCAGGCTCTAAATTAAAAGGCATTTTTAAATTATTAGCTTTTATTATGTCGTTTACACTTACATTATATAAACTTGCTATATTTTCTAAAGTATCACCTTGTTTTACAATATAAATTTCCATAATTATTCCCCTTTCATTTAATTGTATGTATATTTAAAAATATATTTCTTAATTTATTTTTATCTTAAAGAATCAATTATATTTTTATTAGAAGATATTTTAGAAGGAATCAAACCTCCGATTAAAGTTATAACTAAACTAATTATAATTAAAATAATAATATGTTTAAAACTTAAAATAGCTACATTAGAAAGCGAAGTTACATTTTTTATTATAATATTAACAGGAATAATTAATACTTTTGTAACAATAATTCCAAATATACCTGAAGATATTCCTATTATAAAGTTTTCAGCATTAAATACTCTTGATATATCTTTTTTTCTTGCTCCTAAACTTCTTAAAATTCCTATTTCTTTAGTTCTTTCAAGAACACTTATATAAGTTACTATTCCTATCATTATTGAAGATACAATAAGTGAAATACTTGAAAAAAAGACTAAAACTATTGTTATAGATTCAATAATTGAACTTGTCATAACTGATATTAATTTAGATTCATCTGTATAAGAAATTTTATCATTTTCTTTTTTGTCATCATTATATTTATCTAAATATTTTATTATTTTTTCTTTTGAATTAAAATCTTTAGGATAAATAGTAATTGAAGAAAAACTATTATTTTTTCCTAAATATTCTAACTTTTTTTCTTTTTCTTCTTTATTTTTAAAAATAGTACCAGTTAAAACATCAAAATCTTTCTTTTCTTGGTCTTTTATTATATTTGATGAACTATTAATATCTAATAAATAATTAATAAAATCTGTTGTATATAAAATACTTGAAGATGTTATTATCGATGGATATATATTTTTCATTCTAATAATACCCACTACTTTTAAGGGATATGATTTATCATATAATTTATCTAAATTAATACTTTTACTCCAATAAGAATTGTTTCTTACATATAAATCATCATTAAAAACAATATTAATATTTGAATTAATTATTTCATCAAAATTTACATTAGAAGAAAAATCTATTCCTAAAAGTTCAAGTAAATTAGAATCTACTTTATTATAAGAATCTACTTCTAAAACTATTTCATTTTTACTATTAGGAAGTCTTCCTTTTAAAATATCATAATATATATCTATAAAATTATTATTATTAGAAGTTTTAGGTATACATTTAATATTTAAAGTAGGATTATCAGTTAAAAAGAGTTTATCATTCTTATCTTTATAAATAAAATTAATATTAGGATTTTTAACATAATTAATTCCATAAGTATAATCTTTATTTATTTTTTCTATATAATTTATATAATCATTTGATATATTATTGTATTTTATTATATCATCATTATCACTTTTTCTTGGTATAACATAGTTAATGTTTTGATAAGTGTTAAGTTTATTATTATCATCTAAAGTTAAATTTAAAGCTTCCTTTTCTATTACAATAGGCATTGTGGAAAATATTTTTTGTTCATATTTTTCAATTTGTTTATTAAAACCATTTGATAAAGATAAAACAAGAGCAATACCTATTATTCCAATTGATGATGCTAAAGAAGTTAAAATAGTTCTTCCTTTTTTTGTTTTTATATTAGATAATGATAATTTTAAAGCATCCATAAATTTCATTTTAGTTTTTTTATTTAATAAAATTTCTTCTTTTTCATTACTATTATAATTATTTGTATCTTTTATTATTTTTCCATCTTTAAGTTCAATAATTCTACTAGCATATTTTTTGGATAATTCTTTATTATGTGTTACTATAATTACTAATTTATCTTTTGATATTTCTTTTATTAATTCCATTATTTCTATACTTGTTTTAGAATCTAATGCTCCAGTTGGTTCATCTAAAGTTATAATCTTAGGATTATTAACAATAGCACGGGCAATTGCTACTCTTTGTCTTTCTCCTCCGGATAATTCATTAGGTTTTTTATAAATATGATTTTCTAAATTTACTTTCTTTAAAGATAATAATGCCAATTCTTTTCTTTTTTTATAATCTACATTAGCTAATTTTAAAGGAAGTTCTACATTTTCTAATACTGATAAATGATTTATAAGATTATAATTTTGAAAAACTAATCCTAAAAGATTATTTCGATAACTATCAAAATCTTCATTTTTAAAATTTTTAGTACTCTTCCCATTAATTATTAAATCACCTTCATATGAATTATCAAGACCACCAATAATATTTAAAAGCGTGGTTTTCCCACTTCCGCTTTCTCCTAAGATAAAGACAAATTCATTATTTCTAAAACTTATTGATACATCATCAAGAGCTTTTTGCTCGAAAGACGATGTTTTATATATTTTTGTAATATTTTTTAAATTTAACATAATACTTTCCTTTCTAAACTAATAACTTTTTTTCATTAATAATTTTATATGTTGTTTTATATATATTCTTATTAGTGCA
>HF999756.1 GCA_000434175.1 Mycoplasma sp. CAG:611 | reverse complement strand
AAAGTAGAATATAAGGCATTTAAGAACTACTATGTTTATGAAATGATCCTTATATTGTTATTAGCAATTATAGTTATACCGAATATTATACTGACAATAAATAATATGATTCCATTTAATATAACAATCATTAATACACTTTTAATTATTAATGTAGCACTTCCTATTATAGTGCTTGATATAAAGAACGATTTAGATATTAAAAATATACATCAATACTATTTAAAGGAAGAGAAAATACCAGAATACAAAGACAAAACAAAAATTTTAAATGTATGCTTGATAATTAGCATAGTAGTTTTAATTGTTTAGGCAATTATAACAATGCCAAATATAACAAAAACGGAAAATTTAAGTGAAATTGAAAACACATTAGTCATTACTACTAATAAGGGTAATAACATTGAAACGCAATATGAAATGTTTGATGGATTTAAAATAAAGATTCCAAGTGAATTTAAAATAATGAATGATGAAATTGTTAATGTTAAATATCCAAATAGAATGCACCATCACTTATTTTTAATTCTTTTGTTTCTATATTTAACATATAATCTACTCCTTTA
>HF999755.1 GCA_000434175.1 Mycoplasma sp. CAG:611 | reverse complement strand
TTACTTGAAGGTAGTTGGACTGTTGGAAGTAATATTGAAGAAGGAATATATAATTTACACGCTTTAAGTGGTAATGGAAATCTTTATATTAAAAATAGTAAAGGAAGATTAAAAGTGAATATTCTTTTAGGAGTAGGAAATGAATATAATACAAAAAATAATATTTACTTAAAAGATTATAATAATGTTACTCTAGAAAAAGACGATGTTATTACAATTGGAAAAGATATGAAAGTTAAATTTAATGCCATAAAATAAACCAATTATTTAATTATAATTGGTTTTTCTAATTCTTTTTTTATTAAAGTAGCATCATTTACTAAAATACTATAAATACATGTTACTTTATATTCAATATTTAAATTATTATCATTTATATTTTTATAACTTGTAATAAGAGGTATATTAATGTCTTTTTTAATTTCTTTTAAATAAGTTTTTCCTATAGTATTAAATCCTAACACTCTTATATAAGTAACATCAATATCTTTAGCATCTTCTTTAGTAAAAGAAGTTA
>HF999754.1 GCA_000434175.1 Mycoplasma sp. CAG:611 | reverse complement strand
ATATAAAAGTGAAATTATATTTTTATAAAGGTAATTTATAAAATATAATTTTTTCTTTTTTAAATCTATGATATACTTATATATGAAAGGATGAGTTTATATGGGAATATTTGACAAAATAAAAAATACATTTAGAAAGAATGAAAAAGAAGAAATAAATGATGTTTCTTCAAATGAAATAAAAATATATAATCAAGGATTAACTAAGTCAAGAGAAAATTTTGTGTCTAAATTAGTTAATTTAACAAATAAATATAGTAAAGTAACTGAAGAATATTTAGATGAACTAGAAGAAATACTTATCATGGCTGATATTGGGGTTAATACAGTTATGGAATTTATGGATAGATTAAGACAAAGAATTAAACATGAAAACATTACATCTACTTCTTATTTAAAAGAGATAATTGTTGATGAATTATTTATTATTTATGTTAATGGTGAAGTTATATCAAGTAAAATAAATTATGCTAGTAAAAAACCTACAGTTATTCTTTTTGTAGGAGTAAATGGTGTAGGTAAAACTACTACGATTGCTAAACTTGCTTCTAAATTAAATAAGGAAGGTAAAAAAACACTTTTAATCGCAGGTGATACCTTTAGAGCAGGTGCTTACGAGCAATTAAAGTTATGGGCAGATAAAATAGGTAGTAAATTTTATGGTAAAGAAAATAGTGATCCTGCAAGTGTTGTTTATGATGGTTTAAAAATGGCTATTGATGAAGATGTTGATGTTGTTTTTATAGATACTGCAGGTCGACTTCAAAATAAAGTTAATTTAATGAATGAATTAGAAAAAATTAACAGAGTCATTTCTTCATTTATTAGTGATGCTCCACATGAAACACTTTTAGTAATTGATGCAACAACAGGACAAAATGGTATTAGTCAAGCTAAAGAATTTAGTAAACTTATTAAAATAACAGGAATAGTGTTAACCAAATTAGATGGAACCGCTAAAGGAGGGATAGTTCTTGCAATAAAACAAGAAGTAGGATTACCTGTTAAATATGTAGGACTTGGAGAAAAAGAAGAAGATTTAATAACATTTGATATAGAAAAATATATATATGGATTATTTAAGGATATGATGTAATATGGAAAAAGAAGTTTATTTAACAATTTTATTTGATTATTATGGTAAATTATTAACAGAAAAACAACAAAAATATTTTTCTTCTTATTATTTTGATAACTTATCACTTGGAGAAATAAAAGAAAATTTACATGTTTCAAGAAATGGTATTCATAAGCAATTAAAAGTTATTGAAGAAAAATTATTACATTATGAAGATATTTTACATATGTATGAGAAAGATAAAAAAATAGAAAAAATATTAGAAAAAATAGATTCTAAAAAAGAAGTTGAAGAAATAAGAAATATTATAGGGTAGGTGGTTTTATGGTCGTGGTAATCCCAGCATACGAACCAGATTATAGATTAGAAAATTTAGTAAGTTCTTTAAAAAAAGAAAAAAATTTAAAATTAATTGTAGTTAATGATGGAAGTAGTAGTGATGATATTTTTAATAAAATTAAAGATGATGTTATAATTCTTAAACATGATATTAATTTAGGAAAAGGAATTGCTATGAAAACAGGACTTAATTATGTTTTAAATAGTTTTAAAGATGAAAGTGTTATTTTTGCTGATGCTGATGGACAACATAGTAGTGATGATATAATAAAACTTTCTTTATTAGATGATAACTTTTCATTAATAATAGGAACAAGAGATTTTAATTTAAAACATGTTCCCTTTAGTTCTAAATTTGGTAATAGAATAACATCTTTAATTGTATATAATAAGACTAAAAAATATATAAAAGATACACAGTCAGGATTAAGATTAATTCCATATAAATATATAAAAGATATTATTAATCTTGAAGGAAGTAGATATGAATATGAGATAAATATTTTATTATATTTTTTAAAGAACGATATTAGTATAAAAGAAATACCTATTACTACGATATATGAAACAAAGAAAAATGAAACATCACATTATAGATGTATAAAAGATTCTTTAAGAATATATAAAATAATAAGAAATGTAAAGATATGACTATTGTTAAAAAATGGTAATAAAATTATTGACATGGTGTGGTTATATTATATAATAAACTTATAAAATTAATATCATTTAATTAGGAGGAATTTTTATGAAAAAAACTGTTGTGGGGATTTTGATTGGAATTATTTTATGTTGTTTAGTATTTTTAGGATATGAATTATTAAACAAAAAAGAGGATAATAAACCTAATAAAGATAATAATACAAAAGAGGAAGTAAAATTATCTTATTATCCAAATGATGGTGTTGTTGGTGTTTTACTTGATAGTAAAGAAGAAAAGGATTCGGATGGAAATGTTATTAATGTAAAAACAGATTATAGTAATGCTATTTCTATTTCAAATGAAACAAATAAATTATACATAAAGGATAAAAAAGTATATTTAGGATACGACAATAATGAAATACCAGTTATAGGTATTGAAGGTACACCTGTTGAAGTTTCTGTAAAAGTAGGTACAGCTTATTATACATTTGCAGTATTAGATGATAAGGGTAATCTTTATTATTCTTCATCAAATAAACAATTTGCTTATGGTGAAATAGTTGATGGTGAAATGAAACTTGTAACAAATATTAATATGACAAAAGTAGCATCAAATGTAAAAACTCTTATGTATCAAGTAGGAGGTTATACAAGTATTTCTACAGAAATAATGTTTAAAGATGAAAATAATAATGTTAAACATTTAGGCAGAAATACAACTGGTTTTGTTATTTCAAATGAAAATATAACTGATCCATTTGCTAAATAAAAGTTGAAAAGATTGTTATTAAAAATAGTAACAATTTTTTAATAATTCAATTGACAAACATTTGTTTTATGTGATAGTATTGAGTTATAGAAAAAGAAATATAGATAAAAAACAATAAATGATATATAATTAAGTTGGGAGTTGATGTGTATGTATTTTTATATAAAAGGAAAAGTAGTAGAACAATATGGAAGTTTTATTGTATTAGATAATAATAATATAGGATATTTAATAAATGTTGCTAATCCATATTCATTTGAACTAAATAAAGAATATGAAGTTTATATATATCAACATATAAAAGAAGATGAAAATAGTTTATATGGATTTAAAACACTTGAGGAAAAAGATTTATTTTTAAAACTTATTAGTGTAAAAGGAATTGGGCCTAAAATGGCACTTCCTATTTTAGCAACTGGTAGTATAAATGGAATAGTAGATGCGATAGAAAGGGAAAATATATTATATTTAAAAAAATTTCCTAAAATAGGAGAAAAAGTTGCAAGACAAATTATTCTTGATTTAAAGGGTAAGATTAAAATAGAGGGGATAGAAGTTCAAGATAGTAATTATGAAGAATTACAAGAGGTGTTAAAGGGACTTGGTTATAAAGATAAAGATTATAAGAATATTATAAATAAAATTGATAATAATTTACCTATTGAACTTCAAGTAAAAGAAGCATTAAAATTATTACTTAAGTAGGAGGATGTTATGAACGAAATGATTGAAGAAAAAGAAATTGATGTACAAAATATAAGACCATCTAAAATAAATGAATATATCGGGCAAACAGAAGTAAAAGAGAATATGAAAATATTTATTGAAGCTGCGAAAATGCGTGGTGAAAGTTTGGATCATGTTTTATTATATGGTCCTCCAGGACTTGGAAAAACAACAATGGCTTATATAATTGCTAATGAACTTGGTGTAAATATAAAAACAGCAAGTGGACCATCAATAGAAAAAAGTGGAGATTTAGCTGCTATTTTATCAAGCTTAGAACCAGGTGATGTTTTATTTATTGATGAAATACATCGTATGCCAAGATTTATTGAAGAAATTCTTTATCCTGCGATGGAAGATTTTACTTTAGATATTGTAATTGGTAGTGAAGGACAAACAAGAAATATTAAAATAGATTTACCACCTTTTACTTTAGTTGGAGCAACAACAAGAGCAGGAGATATAACTAATCCTTTAAGGGATAGGTTTGGTATTATAAATAAACTTCAATACTATACAGAAGATGAGTTAACATTAATTGTAAAAAGAACAAGTAAAGTTCTTAATTTTGAAATAGATGATGATGCTGCTATCGAAATAGCAAGAAGAAGTCGTGGTACTCCAAGAATTGCTAATAAATTATTTAGAAGAGTAAGAGATTTTGCTTTAGTAGAAAATAAAAATCATATTGATATTGACATAACTAATAAAGCATTAGATCGTTTAAAAATAGATAAAATAGGTCTTGATGAAACAGATAAAGAACTTATTTTAACAATTATAGATAAGTTTAATGGTGGACCAGTTGGAATAGAAACACTTGCTACATCTTTAGGAGAAGAAACGAGTACAATTGAGGATATGAACGAACCATATTTAATTCAAATAGGGTTATTAAAAAGAACAAATAGAGGTAGAATAGCTACAGAAAAAGCTTATAGTTATTTTAATAAAAATTAGTATAAGGTTGAATTTTATGTTTTATTTTGGTAAAATTTGTATTAGTAATATACTTATGTGGAGTTGGTTTTGTGAGAAAAGATAAAGTTATTATAATAATTATATCAATACTAGGTGTTTTGTTTCTTGGAATGGGGATTACTTTATTATACTATTATGAGATGATTAAAATAAAAAGTGTTGAAATAGTTGATTATGATAAACAAAATGATAAAGTTAGTATAGATGTTTATATTGAAAATAAACTTCCAATAAACATTTATTGTGCTATTAGTAAAGAACAAGATATTGAAAAATTGGAATTTATTAAAGCAAATAATAATGTCTGTAGTTTTAATGAAGTTTATGATGATTATTATATATTTTTAAAATATAATAAAGAAGTAAAAGAATATGTTAATATTAATGATGTAACAGATAAGGTATTAGAATTTAGTGTTGATAAAAATTGTTATGATATAACAAAAGGATTAGACACAAAAATATCATATGTATTAAAAATGTATGGAAATTGTGATATATCTTGGGATAGTTTTGATGATTCTGTTTTAAAAATAGAAGATGATACTTTAATAGGAATTAAAAATGGTAAAACAAAAGTAGTTGGAAAAGCTCTTGATAAAGAGGTTTGTTTTGATGTTAATGTAAAAGCTTTAACTGTAGAAATGCCTAAACATTTTGACTATGATAAAAGTTATTTAACTTGTAATAGGTATTCTAGTAAGGAAGCTAAAGATTTAGATAAATTGCTTTTTAAAAGAATAGAAGAAGCCGGTGGTTATAAAACGCGAGCAGCAGTAGTGGCAGCAGCAAGGTTTTTGACTTTAGAATTTCCATATCGTATAGATTATTTTTTTGAAAATGGAAGGGTAAATAGTTCAGGAGCTAATTATGCAGATGGTGAAGGTAGATATTATCATGTTGGACTTTATTTAAATAAAGATAAATTTTCTTCGATAAAGTATACTTTTGCAGGTCCTGTAATATGGGGATGTCCTTTAATGAATTATGAAGATTATGGTTGGAAATATATTAGTGGTAGACCAAATTCAAATGGACTTGATTGCAGTGGATTTGTAGCATGGGCTTTATTAAATGGTGGTTATGATGTTGGAGATCGTGGAGCAGGTGAAACACCAGATTCAGATTTTCAAATGACAGATTTAGGTAAAAGAGTAAACGTTACTAAAGAACTTATTGATTCAAATGTAGTAAAAGCAGGTGATCTTATTAATTGGTGGGGACATATAGGAGTAATCGTAGGAATTGATAACGATACATATTATGTTGCAGAGTCTTTGGATTTTTATGATGGCTTAGTTGTAAAAGAATATAAAAAAGAAAAAATGCCAACTGCATGGACTTATATAATGCTTATGGATTCTGTTTATAAAAATGATGGTAATTATACAAGTATGTGGTATTAATAGTTTTTTTAATGGTTATTGTGTTTTTAATTTTGCCTTGAAGATATAAATAAAATGTGATATAATTTGTCACAGAAAGTTGTTAAGGAAAGGGAACTACTTTTAGTAGTTTTTTTAAATAATATGAATATTGAAGAATTTAATTATGATTTACCAGAAGAGTTAATCGCACAAACACCTTTAGAAAATAGATCAGCATCTCGTTTAATGGTTGTTGATAAAAAAACAGGAAAAATAAAACATGAAACTTTCAAAAATATTGTTTCATATTTTAATGCTGGAGATACACTTGTTTTAAATGATACAAAAGTATTACCTGCAAGATTAATCGGAGAAAAAGAAAATACAAATGCAATAATTGAAGTGCTCCTTTTAAAAGATTTAGGAAATGATACATGGGAATGTTTAACTAAACCTGCTAAAAGGATAAAAGAAAATACAATTGTATCATTTGGAGATGGTTTGTTAAAAGCTAAGTGTGTTGGTGTATTTGATGAGGGAATAAGGCATTTTAAACTTATTTATGAAGGAATACTTGTTGAATTATTAGATAAGCTTGGAACAATGCCTCTTCCACCTTATATTCATGAAGAATTAAAAGATCAAAATAGATACCAAACTGTTTATGCTAAAAATTTAGGTAGTGCTGCTGCTCCAACAGCGGGACTTCATTTTACAAAAGAATTGCTTGATGAAATAAGAAAAAAACATGTTAATGTTGTCTTTATAACACTTCATGTTGGACTTGGAACATTTAGACCTGTTAGTGTTACTAATATTAAAGAACATCATATGCATAGTGAGTATTATGAAATGAGTGAAGAAGTAGCAAATATTTTAAATGAAACAAAGAAGAATGGTAAAAGAATAATAAGTGTAGGTACTACATCTACAAGAACGCTTGAAACAGTAATGACTAAATATAATACATTTAAAAAATGTTTTGGTAATACAGATATATTTATATATCCAGGATATAAATTTAAAGCAGTTGATGTTCAAATAACTAATTTTCATTTGCCAAAGTCAACTTTAGTTATGCTTGTAAGTGCTTTTGCAAGTCGTGAAATAATACTTAACGCTTATAAAGAAGCAGTAAAACAAAAATATAGATTTTTCTCTTTTGGAGATTCAATGTTGATAGGAGATTTTGATAATGAGTAAAATGGAATTTAATTTATTACATAAAAACAATAATGCAAGATATGGAATAATAAAAAGTAAATATGGCGAGTTTGAAACACCAATGTTTATGCCTGTTGGAACAAGAGCAACAGTAAAAACATTATCACCTGAAGAGTTATATGATTGTAATACAGGAATTGTTCTTGCTAATACATATCATTTATGGTTAAAACCAGGTGAAGATATTGTAAATAAAGCAGGTGGTCTTCATAAATTTATGAATTACAATAGGCCAATGCTTACAGATTCAGGTGGCTTTCAAGTATTTAGTTTAGCTAAACCAAAAGATATAAAAGAAGAAGGGGTAACTTTTAAAAGTCATATTGATGGAAGCAAATTATTTTTAACTCCTGAAAAAAGTATTGAAATACAAAATAAACTTGGAGCAGATATAATTATGTCGTTTGACGAATGTCCATATTATCCTTGTACATATGATTATATGAAACAAAGTGTTGAAAGAACTATTAGATGGGCAAAAAGAGGAAAAGAAAAACATAGTAATCCTGATCAAATGCTATTTGGAATTGTTCAAGGTGGAGAATTTAAAGATTTAAGAAAATACAGTGCTGAAAAAACTGTAGAAATGGATTTTGATGGTTATTCAATTGGTGGTACAAGTGTTGGTGAAGATAAAAAAACAATGTATGAAATGATAGACAATTGTATAAATTATTTACCAGAAAATAAATTAAGATATTTAATGGGAGTAGGAGAACCTATTGATATACTTGAAGGTGTTACGCGTGGTGTTGATTTATTTGATTGTGTTTTACCTACCAGAATAGCAAGACACGCCAATGCTTTTACAAGAACTGGTAAAATTAATTTAAAAAATGCTAAATATAAAGAAGATTTTACCCCAATTGAAATATCATGTGATTGTTATGCTTGTAAAAATTATACTAAAGCATACATTAGACATTTAATTACAGTAGATGAAACTTTCGGTCAAAGACTTTTATCTATTCATAATATAAGATTTTTAACAAAAATGATGGAAGAAATAAGACTAGCAATAAAAGATGATAGATTTTTAGAATATAAAAGTGAATTTTTAGAAAAATATAATGCAAAAAAATAATTTTATAGTATAATAATTAAAAAGGTGGTGAAAGTATGACAATGGAAATTAATGTTAAAGATGAAATGGTAATGAAATTATTACATTATTTTATAACAGAAAAAAATTATAATCCAGTTGTTCTTCATGGAGCACAAGATGAAATATGGTTAGAAAATATGGATAATGAATATAAAATAGTCCGTATCGTATCAAATTATATTCATAATAACGAACAATTAGATTTTGATTTATTTAAAACCAAAAGAATAGTTAATAATATAAAAAAGAAAACATTTAATTTTAATATGAATGTTTTAAGTATATATGTTGATTTAGGAGATAATGTTAATTTAGATTCTAATAAAAATAATACAATAACTTGTGTTAATATAAATAATGAAAAAGATATAAATAAATATGAAGTGTTTAAGAATTATTTTACAGATATAAAAAATAAATTAGTTTTTAATGAAGATGGAATGGAATTATTTATGAAGATAACATCAGATATTGCTAAGAAAAATCAAGAAGAAAGTGAAAAAGCAGAAAGTATTTTTAAACCAAAAACTCCTTATATAACATATATTTTAATAGCTATAAATGTTTTAGTGTTTTTATATGGTGTACTATTTGATAAAACAGCTTTACTTATAAACTTATTTTCAACGCATGGGCCAAGTATCGTTCACGGAGATATTTATCGTATTTTTACTGGTGCATTTGTTCATATAGAGTTGTTTCATATTTTATTTAATATGTATGCTTTGTATATTATAGGAAGTCAAGTTGAAAGTTTTTATGGAAAAATAAAATATTTATTTATTTATTTTTTCAGTATCATAATATCTAGTTTATTGTCAATTATGTTTAATGGTAATATTCCTAGTATCGGAGCAAGTGGTGCTATTTTTGGACTATTTGGAGCAATGTTATATTTTGGCTATAATTATAGAGTATATTTAGGTAATACTATAATTAGACAAATGTTACCAATCATTATCATAAATCTTTTAATTGGTTTTGCATCAACTGGAATTGATAATTTTGCTCATATTGGGGGATTAGTTGGAGGAATACTTTCATCAATGGTTGTAGGATTAAAATATAGAGAAAATGTAAACTTAAGAATTAATGGTATAGTAATAAGTATTATGGTATTAGGGTTTTTAATATATGTAAATTTCTTTGTAGCAGTATAAAAAAGTTCAAATTTTGAACTTTTTTTCATATATATTGTTTTTTCTCATAAATTTAAATGAAAGAAAAAGGAAAGTGAGTGAAATAATATGGATAAACAAGAAATAATAAAAAATATTGCTTTAAGAACGGGTGGAGATATTTATTTAGGTGTAGTCGGAGCAGTAAGAACAGGTAAATCAACTTTTATTAAGAAAGTATTAGAAAATTTAATAATTCCTAATATTAGTGATGAATTTGAAAAGAAAAGAGCTCTTGATGAAACTCCACAATCATCTGGTGGAAAAACAATTATGACAATTGAACCTAAATTTGTTCCAAATAACGTTGCTAAAGTAAAAATAGATGACCTTGAATGTAATATGAGGCTTGTTGACTGTGTAGGTTATGTTATCGATAATGCTAAAGGATATGAAGATGAAAATGGTCCAAGAATGGTTAAAACACCATGGTATACTGATGAAATACCTTTCGTGGAAGCTGCTGAAATAGGAACAGAAAAGGTTATAAAAGATCATTCTACAATAGGAATTATTGTTACAACAGATGGTTCAATTGGAGAATTTAATAGAAATGATTATGTAAAAGCAGAAGAAAAAGTCGTTCAAGAATTAAAAAGTATAAATAAACCATTTATAATTGTTCTTAATTCAACTACACCAAATAGTAATGAAGTAAGATCTCTTGCAGAATCTTTAAAAGAAAGTTACAATGTACCAGTATTACCAATGGACGTATTAAATATGAATGAGAAAGATACATTTGATATTTTAAGGGAAGCTTTATATGAATTTCCTGTGTGTGAAGTTAAAGTTGAACTTCCAAGTTGGATAGGAATATTAAAAAAAGAACATTATGTTAAAAAAGCTTATATTGAATCAATAAAAGAAAGTGTTGTTGAAGTTGATAAACTTCGTGATGTTGAAAGTATAACAGGACATTTTAAAGATAATGAATATATTTCAAATGCATATATGTCAAAAGTTGAACCATCAACAGGAACAGTTATTGTAAAACTTGAAGCTCCAGACGAATTATTTACAAATGTTTTAAATGAAATGATGGGACAAGATATAACAACAAAAGCTGACTTACTTGCGATGTTTCAAGATTATAAAGAGTCTAAAGAAGAGTATGAACAAATAAAAACAGCACTTAAAATGGTAAAAACAACAGGCTATGGAGTAGCTAATCCAACCCTTAGTGATATGAAACTTGATACTCCTGAAATTACAAAACAAGGAAGTAGATATGGAATTAAACTTAAAGCAACTGCACCATCAATTCATATGATTAGGGTAGATGTAGAAAGTACATTTGAACCAATTATAGGTAGCGAAATGCAAAGTAAAGAGTTAATAGATTATCTAATGAAAGGTAGTGAAACAGATCCTAAAAATATTTGGAACAGTGAAATATTTGGTAGAAGTTTAGATGTTATCGTTCAAGAGGGTATTCAATCAAAAATAGCAATGATGCCTGAAAATATTAGATATAAAATTCAACAAACAATGTCTAAGGTTGTAAATAAAGGTTCAAACAATTTAATAGCAATAGTAATATAAAAAGAATGAAAAAATCATTCTTTTTTTGATGCGACATAGTTAAATAACTTGACTTTGTAGATACTAATTGTTATTATATGTATATAAAATAAATATTTTAAAAAGAGGCGTAGTATATGGAAAAAATAAGTATTGTTGTTCCCGCATATAATGAGGAAGAAAGTATTCCTTATTTTTATGAGGAAATAAATAAGGAATTTAAAGAATTAAAACAAGAGTTAGAACTTATATTTGTTGATGATGGAAGTAAAGATAAAACTCTTGATGTAATTAAAGGATTAACAAAAGATAAACGTGTAAAATATGTTTCGTTTTCTAGAAACTTTGGAAAAGAAGCAGCTATGTGGGCTGGACTTAATGCATCAACTGGAGATTATGTTACAATAATGGATAGCGATTTACAAGATCCACCTTCACTTTTAAAAGAAATGATTAGACTAATAAAAGAAGAAGGATATGATATTGTAGGTACACGTAGGGTAACTCGTAAAGGTGAACCAGTTATTCGTAGTTTTTTTGCTCGTATGTTTTATAAAATTATAAATAAAATGAGTAAAGTAGAAATGGTTGATGGTGCTAGAGATTTTAGATTAATGACAAGACAAGTTGTTAATAGTGTTTTATCATTAAAAGAATATAATCGTTATTCTAAAGGATTATTTAGCTTTGTTGGGTTTAAGACAAAATGGTTAGAATATGAGAATATTCAAAGAGTTGCAGGAGAAACAAAATGGTCTTTTTGGAAACTTTTATTATATGCAATTGACGGTATTGTGGCATTTACAACTATCCCATTAACAATTGCTATTGCTATTGGTTTTATTTTCTGCTTAATTGCTTTTATAATGATAATTGTAGTTATTGTGAAAACCCTTGCATTTGGTGATCCTACAACAGGATGGCCTAGTTTGGCTTGTATAATATTCATGGTTAGTGGGATTCAACTTTTGTGTATTGGAGTTATTGGTGAGTATTTATCTAAAATGTATTTAGAAGTTAAAAATAGACCAATATATATTGTTAAAGAATCAAATATGGAGTAAAAGTATGAAAGAATTATTAAAAAAATATAGTGAAATTATTCGTTATTTAATTATTGGAGTATTAACTACTATGGTTAGTTTAGGTGTATATTATATTTTAACTTTAACAATTTTTGATCCTAAAAAAGCAATTGAACTTCAAATAACTAATATTATATCTTGGATAGCATCAGTAACATTTGCTTATTTTACTAATCGAAGTTTTGTGTTTCAACAAACACAAAAAATGTCTTTAAAAGAAGCGGTTAATTTTTATTTATCTAGGTTATCTACTTTAGGAATAGATATGATAATGATGTATATTTTAGTAACGTTACTAGGTTTTAATGATAAAATAATTAAATTAATCGTTCAAGTGGTGGTAATTGTATTAAATTATGTTTTTAGTAAGTTTTTTGTTTTTAATAAAAAAGAGGTAAAGTATGAAAAATAAATGCTTAAATTATTTAATTATAATTATATTTGTTTTATTTGGAGTTTTATTAACAACAAGATTTACTAATGTTTTCGGATCTAATACTGATTGGATTAATCAACATACAGTTATACCAGAATACTTTAGAACATTATTCTATGAAACAGGTAAAATTTTACCTAATTTTTCTTTAAATTATGGAGCAGGTCAAAATATTTATAATTTGTCTTATTATGGATTTTTAAGTCCTATTATTCTTTTATCATATTTATTTCCTTTTATAAGTATGGTAAATTATATAACTATTACAAATATAGTAATAATTATTATATCAGGTATATTATTTTATAATTTTTTACAAAATCATAAGTTTAATAACATTTTAAGTTTACTTGGGGCGTTGTTACTTGTGTTATCGGCTCCATTTATTTTTCATATGCATAGACATATTATGTTTGTTAACTATATGCCATTTTTAATTATGGCTCTTATGGGTGTAGATAATTTATTTAATAAAAACACAAAAACATTATTAATTATAAGTATATTTTTAATGATTATGACAAGTTACTATTATAGTGTTGGTGGAATAATTGTTGTAGGAATTTATTTTATATATAGTTATTTTAAAATAAATGATAAATTTGTTTTTAAAGATTTTATAAAAAAATTAGGAGTTTTTATTATTATTGTTTTGATTTCAATATTAATGGCTAGTATTTTACTTGT
>HF999753.1 GCA_000434175.1 Mycoplasma sp. CAG:611 | reverse complement strand
GAATATTATGAAAATTAATTATTTATTTAGTGGGATAGATAAAGAAAAAGGTTTTTATGATGTACAAAGTAAGTATTTAAAACAAGATATAAAAGAAAATCAAATAATAACATTTATCGCATCAACATTTGACAATCACGAACAAAATATAATGTATAAAAATAAAACATTAGAGTTTTTTTCTAAGATAAATATAACTTTTAAAGAAAATTATTTAATAGATAATAATGTAACTAAAGAAGAAGCTAAAGATTTTATAAAAAAAGCAAATATTATTTATCTTATGGGAGGAGATACATATTTACAAAATAATAGTTTAGATGAATATGAATTAAAACCTTTAATAAAAGAAAAATCCTTTATTATTGGAGTATCTGCAGGTAGTCTTAATCAAACCAAAAGAGTAATTTATCAAGATTATAATGATATTAAAGACTATGAAGGATTAGGATTTACTAATATAAGTATTTATCCACATTTAGATTTTTTAAATATTGATTATTTAAAAGAAATATTTAAAATAAGTAAAATAACAAAACTAGTAGCATTACCAAATTCTTCATTTATAAGAATTGAAAATAATAAAGAAATGTTTATCGGAGATTATTATGAGATAGAAAATGAAAAGATTAATCTTGTAAAAAAGGATTATGAAAAAATAAATCATTTAGGAAGTGTAACTTTAGAAACAGAAAGATTAATACTTCGAAAAACAATAAAAGAAGATATAGATGAACTATTTTATATTGAACTTAACCCTAATTTAAGAAGGTATTTAGGTATTCATAAGGTTGGAACTTCTTTGAATGATAATAGAAATTATTTTGATTTTAGTAAGTACGATAATTTAGATTTTTACAGATGGAGTATCGTAGAAAAAGATACAAATAAACTTCTTGGCTGTATTTATTTAAACGTTCATGATGAAAAAGCAAGAAGCTATGGTATAGATTATTTTATAAGAGAAGATTCTTGGAACAAAGGATATGTTACTGAGGCTTCTAAATGCGTTTTAGAATTTGCTTTTAATAAATTAAATATTAATAGAATAGAATCAAGTGGTGCTAAATCTAATCCTGGAACATTAAAAGTAATGGAACATATAGGTCTTAAATATGAAGGAGTAAGAAAAGATGGAATCTTTTATTATTATGGTGGTATACAAGATTTAGTATTATATGGCATAACAAAAGAAGAATATAATACAGGAAAAGAAAAATAGTTAATAAAAGGATAATTAAAATAGTAAATTATCCTTTTTATTATGTTTGATTGCTTGACAATGTATTAAAAAAATAATAAAATTAATATAGAAAATAGGGTTGAGAAATGAGGTTGATTGTCATGAAAATTAATAACAAAGGTCAAGCACTAGTTGAATATGTTCTTATAATAGCACTTATAAGTGTACTTGCTATATCTTTAGTTAGTTTACTTGGAGGCTATTTAAAAGATTCAATGACAAAGTCATCGTGTGAAATAGTGGGACAAACATACAAAAAAGGAGAAAAACCAGGTGAAGGGGTTTGTGTTGACAAATAATAAAGGTCAAGCTCTTGTAGAGTTTATTCTTATATTTCCAATTATAGTTTTAATACTTTGTATTATAATTGATTTTTCAAATGTTTTTGTAAGTGAAAATAAACTTGAAAATAAATTAGATGATGTAATTTATTTAATTAGAAATAATAAAGAAAATGATATAAATAATATTTTAGATAATAATACGAAATATTCTATATCAAAATCAGGCTCTTATGCTACGGTAGAGTTAACCTCTAAAGTCAAATTTATCACACCTTTTTCTAATATATTTTTTAAAAATGATTATAATATATCAACAAAAAGGGTAATACTATATGAATAATAAGGGACAATCACTTGTGTTTTTCATATTACTTTTGCCTATTATCTTTTTAATAATAGGGATGCTTTTTGATTTATCAAAAGTATTAAATGAAAAATTAAAGATTAAACATATTGAAGAAGATTATATATATTATTTAAAAGAAAACACTTATAAAGAAGAAGAGTTAGATTCTTTCCTTAATAAAAATGATATATCTTCTAATGAAGTTGTAATTAATTCTAATGAAATATGTATAACAAAAAAAGTACCAAGTAATTTTGGTAAAATAATAAATAAAAATACTTATCAAATAAAAGTATGCACAAATAAAAAGTAAAGAAGAGGGGACAATTTATGGAAAGGAATAAGGGGAAAATAATAACAGTTACTTCTACTAAAGGTGGTGTTGGGAAAACTATTACAACATTAAATTTAGCAGGTGTTTTTAGTAACCTTAAAAAGAAAGTTTTAGTAATTGATTTTGACCTTTATGGGGGAGCAGTAGCAACATATCTTAACTCTAAAAATGATAAAACTATATTTAATTTAATAACAGATTTATCAAATAATAAATATAAAAATATTGATGACTATATATATAACCATAATGAATATATATCTATTTTAAGTGCCCCTAAAGACCCTAGATTTGCTAATAAAATGGATAGTAAATATATTCCTATTATTTTAAATAATGTTGTTTATAAATATGATGTTATTTTAATTGATACAACACATATTTTAAATGAAATAAATATTTATACTCTTGATATGAGTGATATTATTTTATATTTATTTACTAATGATAGTTTTGATCTTAAAAATACTAAGAGTTTTTTAACAATTTTAAAAGATGCTGGATTTAATAATTTTTATACTGTTTTAAATGAATCTATTTTTAAAGATAAAACATATTTTTCTAAGTATGATATTAGAACTATTATTAAAAATAATATTGATTTTACTATTTCTAAAAATATGTATATAAAAAATATAGATAAATATATTATGGAAGGGGAAATACTTTTACTTAATCCTAATCTTTCTTTTAAAGATAAAAAAGATTATAAAAAGTATCTTGAACTTGCCTTAACCTTAATTAAAGATAAGGAGAAGAAATAATGAAAAAGACACTAAAAGAAGTATTTGATTTAAAAGAAGAAAATAATAATTTAATAGATATTCCAGATTATGAAGTATTTAGCGATAAAGCACTTCTTGATACTTTAAGAAATAAAATAGTACAAAGTGCAATTGATAATAATATACCTAATAATAAGAATTTAAATACATATATAAATGAAGAAATAGATAAAACGCTTGAAGGTTATGATTTATCTTCTTTAGAAAGAAATCATATATTTAATTTAATTGAAAATGAAATAAATGGATATGGACCTTTAACAGAACTTTTAGATGATCCTAATATAACAGAAATTATGGTTAATGGTCCAAGTGAAATATATATTGAGCTTGATGGTAAAATAATAAAGGATGATACTGTATCATTTATTAATGAAGAACATATTTTAAGAACAATTCAAAGGATGATTCAACCTTTAGGAAGAACAATAGATTTATCTACACCAATGGTGGATTCTAGGCTTAAAGATGGTTCAAGAATTAATGCTGTTATTCCACCACTTAGTTTAAATGGACCAATTATTACAATAAGAAAATTTAAAAGAAATTTAAATAATATTGAAGATTTAATTAGAAATGGAACACTTACTCCTTATATGGCTAGATTTTTAGATGCCTGTGTTAAAGCTAAATTAAATATTTTAGTATGTGGTGGTACAGGTAGTGGTAAAACAACTATTTTAAATGTATTATCTTCATTTATTAATGATGATGAAAGAATTATTACAATTGAAGATGCAGCTGAACTTAAATTGAAACAAGAACATGTTATTACTCTTGAAACAAGAAATACAAATTACGAACAAGAAAAAGAAATTACAATAAGAGATTTAGTTATTAATGCTCTTCGTATGAGACCAGATCGTATAATTGTCGGAGAAGTTCGTGGAAAAGAAGCTTTTGATATGTTACAAGCAATGAATACAGGACATGATGGTAGTATGTCAACATTACATGCTAATGGACCAAGAGATGCTTTAAATAGGCTTGAAACAATGGTTTTAATGGGAGGAATAGAAATACCTGTTTTAGCAGTTCGTGAATATATTTTAAATGCCATTAATATAGTTGTTAATGTTGAAAGATTATCTGATGGTAAAAGAAAAATAACTAGCATATGTGAAGTAACAGGATTTAAAGATAATGAAATAAAATTAAAAGAAATATTTGCTTTTAAACAAAAAGGTTTAACAGCTAATAAAGAAGTAAATGGGTCTTTTATCCTTTATAAATATATACCAAAAGTATATGAAATAATTAAAAGTAAAGGAATAAATCTTGTAGATGATATTTTTAATGAAATAGAAAACAAATAAAAAAGGAGGTGTTATTATGCCATTATATGTTAATTTAATAATTGAAGTTATTCTAATAATAATTGGAATATGTTTATTCTTTTATATTATAACTGTTAGTATTGCATATGAAAAAGAACAAAGATTAACTAGATTTTCTATTAATGGTATTAATACTAAACAACCTTCTTTTACTGATAAATTATTAAATTTTTATTATAAAATTATTAATTATTTATCAAAAATATTTAAAAAGAGTAAAATACTTACTAATTATAGTAAAAAATATGAAATATATGTTGATAAGACATCTTTTGTTAAAAGTGAAGCAATAAATTTTATATCAATAAAGTTTTTCGTAAGTTTTTTATGTGTTTTTATAACAATAATAAGTGATGTAATAAGAGTGCAATATATTTATTTACCACAACTTTCTTTGGCATTTGTTTTAGGATTTTTTATTTATGATGTATTTTTAATTTTTGAAAAGAAAAATAAATATCGTAAATTAGAAAATGATTTATTAAAAGCTGTTATTATTATGAGTAATGCTTTTAAGTCAGGAAGAAGTATAGTTCAAGCAATTGAACTTGTTATTCTAGAGTCAGATGGAAGAATAAAAGAAGAATTTAAAAAGATTAAAGTAGATTTAAATTATGGTCTTGATTATGATGTTGTTTTTAATAGATTTGCTAAAAGATTAAATATTGAAGAAGCTTATTACATGTCTACATCTTTAATTATTTTAAATAAAACAGGTGGTAATATTTCAAAAATATTTACTACGATTGAAAAGAGTTTCTTTGATAGAAAAAAACTTAAAGATGAACTTTCAAGTGCTATTGCAGTAAGTGAATTAGTATTTAAAATATTAGTATTTATTCCTATATTTATCTTTTTAGTTATTTTTATTCTTGATAGAACTTATTTTGTACCATTGTTTACAACATTAATTGGAAAAATAATTTTAGTTTTATGTATAATTATATATATATCTTATATTATTGTGGTTAAAAGGATAACTAAATTAAAGGATTAGGTGGGTTTATGAAAAGATTAACAAGTAAGATTTATAGTAAAAATCAAATAGAAAGTGTAAAATCTAAAATAATGTTACTAGGAGTAGATTGTAAGTTAGATGAAATAAATTTACTTAATTTTAGATTATTTTCTTCCATAATAATATTTTTTGTGTTATTATATTTTTTAGATTTTGGATATTTTATCGCACCAGTAGTAATAATTATTTATTACACATTATTTTTTAACTTTTATTTTAATCCTAAAATAGAAAAAAGAAGAAAAGAGTTAGAAAAAGATGCTTTATACTTTTTTGAAATATTAGCATTATCACTTGATGCTGGAAGAAATATTAAAACTTCAATTGAAGTTACTTGTAGTAGTGTAGATTCAAGTCTTAGTAAAGAATTTAAAAAACTACTTAGTGATATTTCTTTTGGAAAAGATTTAAACGATGCGTTAGAAGATTTAAAATATCGTATACCTAGTGATACAGTTAACAATATAATATTAAATATTAAAGAAGCTAATATATTTGGTAATGATATTGTTAATACTGTTTTCGAACAGGTAGATTACATAAGACAAAAAAGAGTGTTGGAAGCAAAAGCAAAAATAAATAAAATGCCTATAAAAATAAGTGTTGTATCCGTTATATTTTTTATACCACTTTTATTTCTAATTTTACTTTCACCATTAATTATTAAGTTATTAAGTTAGGAGGATATTTATGAGTGGACATTCAAAATGGTCAACAATTAAAAGAAAAAAAGGGGAAATAGATGCTGCAAGAAGCAAAGTTTTTCAAAAACTTGCTAAAGAACTTTATGTTGCTGCTAAAGGGGGAGATAAAGGCCCGTTAAATAATCCTGCTTTAAGAATGGTTGTTGATAAAGCAAAAGCAGAAAATATGCCAAAAGATAGAATTCAAGCTGCAATTGATAAAGCACATTCTTCAGGAAATAGTGAAAATTATGAATTTGTAAGATATGAAGGTTATGCTCCTCATGGTGTTGCTGTTATGGTTGATTGTTTAACAGATAATAAAAATAGAACAGCAGGAGATGTAAGAAGTACATTTACTAAAAGAGGAGGAAACTTAGGTACTGATGGAAGTGTAAGTTATATGTTTGATAGAAAGGGTATAATTGTTTTACCTAAAACATATGATGAAGATATGCTTATGACTTTAGCATTAGATAATGATTGTTTAGACTTTGTTGTAAATGATGATTCTTATGAAATATATACAAGTTATGAAGATTTTATTAAAATGAATAATGTTTTAAATGAAAATAATATAACAGAATTTATTATGAATGAAATAAGATACATACCACAAAATTATATTTCATTAAATGATGAAGATAAAGAAAAAATATATAATTTAATAGAAACGCTTGAAGATTTAGATGATGTACAAGATGTATACCATAATATGGAAGAATAATTTAAAGTTATTCTTTTTTTGAATTTTTAATAAATATATTTGGAGAATGGAGTAGAAATGATAAAGTATGAAGTTAGTTTTACCGTGTGAAAAGTATAAAAATAGTTATTATGAATTGATAAAAATGGCCGAGTTAAATGGAGAAATAAGCGAACTAGGTAATGCACAAATTAAAAATGGAGAAACTTTTAATACGATGCTTAATAGATTAAAAAATAGAAGACGAGGATTAAACATATCAAAGTCTGATGTGCCAGCTACTGTATATTGGATTATAGAAAAAAACAAAATTGTTGGTACAATAGATTTAAGACATAAGTTAAATAAAAGTTATTATGAAAGACTTGGACATATTGCTTATTATATAAAACCAAGCGAAAGAAATAAAGGTTATGCAACTAAAGTTTTGGCTTTAGCAAAACAAAAATATGCAAAAAAATTTATAAGTAAAATTTTAGTTACTTGTTATGAAGATAATGCTTTTTCATCGAAAGTTATAGAAAAAAACGGAGGTATATTAAAAGAAAAAGTAAAAGATGAAGTTACTAATAAAATTATTTTAAAATATGTAATTAATATTTTAGATGATAATATTGTTACTTCAAAAACTGCTTGACTTACTACAAACCGTAATTGTAATAATAATTGTACCTGGTGTTATGCATCAAAATATAATGATAAAATAATGGATTTTGATAAAATAAAAGATTACAACTTTTTAGATTGTGGTAGTGATTCTGATTGTTCAACAGATGGTTATGAATATTAGTATATTTTTAATCAATTAGAAGAGTTAGATTGATACTTAAATAACTCTTTTAGTTGCTTGTAAAAGAATAATTATAGAAATGGAAAAAACTATAAATTTAATAATTATTCTTTTTTTTCATCATTAAAAATGATACAATTATAACAAGGATGTGATGTTATGAAATTAGACTTTATTTTAAATGATTATTTACTTATGTGGCACTTACTATATGAATCAAGTGTTAGTGAAGAAATACATAATATTAAACAAGTGTTATGGAAAGATTATAAAAAAGAGTATAGTACTTTATATAAAGAAAAAGATAAAATATTAAATGATCTAGATAATTATATACCAGATGATGATTTTATTTTTAATATATTTGAAACATCACCATCTTATAAAAAAGTAATAAAAGAAACAAATAAATATCGTATGTCTTTATTACAACTATGGGATTTAAATAGTAAACTTTATAAAAAAGAATTAGCTAATATTTTAAAATATGATTTAGAAGAGAATTATAAAGTACTTGTGTTACATCCTAATTTAGGTGTTGTAGAAACAGATTTTAACTTAAATATAATAAGTATCGGTAAAAAAATAGATAATAAAGATAAAGATAGTTTTTTAACATATTTATTTTATAAAATATTAAAAAATGAATTTAAAGATGTAAAAATAGATGATAATATTTTAACAACAATGTTAGAACTTATTTGTGTTAATGAACTTTTTACAAGAGTATCAAAAGAATCTAAATATAATATTGGAAAAAGTGAACTAAAAAAATTAAAACAACAAATTTATCCATATTTTTTAATGTATTTAGGTGTAGAAGAAAAAGACTTTGAAAAATATATGGTTAGGGATAATATTTTCTTTAATATAAAAGATTATCCTTATAATAAAAAATTAAAAAACTATGATATATTTAGTTTTATGACATATTTAAATAAAAATAAAAAAGAAATATTAAATAAAACAAATGAAGGTGTATTTGATAATTATGTAGAAACATTATAATATATCTTTTTTAAGGGGAGTAAGTTATGGACAAAAAAATAAAAGATTTATTAGATAAAATTAATTATAATAGTGATAATTATAAATATTTTAATGATGTTAAAATAAATAAAATAGTAGTAAGTGAAGATAAAAATATTTGGAATATACATTTAAATTGTTTAAATACAATTAGATTTGATATTTTAAAAGAGTTTATAGATAAATTAAGTAATTATGTAAATAAAAAGTATAAATATGAATTAACTATTGAAAGTAATGATGAAGATTTAAGTCTTTTTGATGATTATTATAAAAATATATTAATACTTATAAATAATCATAATTTATATTTTAATATGTTTGGAGATAGATTAATAAAAGAAGATAGTAATTATTTTATTGAAGTTTATAATAAAGTAGAACATGAAACAATTAAAAGTAAATTAGAAGAAATAAATTCTTATTTTAAAAAGTTTGGTTTTAAGACAAGTTTAGATATTAAACTTAATGAAAATAAAAGAGATGAAATACAAAAAGAAATAGAAGAATCTAATAAGTTTAATAATAATATATTTGAAAATAAAAAAGATTATAATAAAAAGATTGAAGAACAAAAATCATTTAATAAAGAAAAAACATATAGAAATAATGTAAAAAAAGAAGTTAATGAAAATTGTATTTTAGGTTATAGTGTTAAAGATGAAGTAACTAAATTAAGTGATATATCTTATGAAATGGATAATGTTACTGTTGAGGGTTATGTATTTGGAATTATGCCTTCGACTAAAAAAGGGTTTAATAGTTTTACTTTAAAATTTTCTGATTTAACAACAAGTATGTATGTAAGAATATATGCAAAAACAGAAGAAGAGTATAATGAATTAATTGCTAAGTTTAAAGAAAATATGTGGATTAGAGTAAATGGTTATGTTAAGAATAATCCTTTTTATAATGATTTTGTATTAAATGCTAGAAATATAGAAAAAATAGATAGTAAATTAGAAGAAATAAAAGATTTAGAAGAAGAAAAAAGAGTAGAACTTCATGCACATACTAAAATGAGTCAAATGGATGGAGTAGTAGAAGTTAAAGATTTAATTAAACAAGCTTGTAAATGGGGACATAAAGCTATTGCTATAACAGATCATAATTCTATTCAAACATTTCCAGAGTGTTACCATCATAAAGATGAAATAAAAATACTTTATGGGGTAGAACTTTCAATGATTGATGATGATTTAGATTTAGTTTTTAGAAGTGATGATAGCATTTTACTTGATAATACTTATGTAGTATTTGACTTTGAAACAACAGGATTTAATGCAGGTGGTAAAGATTCAATTATTGAAATTGGGGCAGTTAAACTTAAAAATGGGGAAATAATTGATAAATTTGATATGCTTATTAATCCAGGAAAACCTTTAAGTCCACATATTTCAGAACTTACGGGAATAACAGATTTTATGTTAAAAGATGCTCCAACGGAAGAAGAAGCTGTTAAAGAGTTTATAAAGTGGACTGGAAATCTTCCAATGGTTGCTCATAATGCTAAATTTGATGCATCATTTTTAACTATGGCTTATAAAAAATATAATTTAGGAGAATATACTAATCCTCTTTTAGATACTTTAGAATTATCAAGAGCAATTGAACCAACTGCCGCAAGACATAGTTTAAGTGCTTTAGTAAAAAGATATGATATACCATGGGATGAAGAAAGTCATCATCGTGGAGATTACGATGCAGAAGCAACGGCTTTAATTTTTTATAAAATGCTTGAATATTTATCAACAAGAAAAATAGAAAAAATGAATCAAATAAATGATTTAGTAGCAAAAGATGATATTCATAAATTTGGTAATTTATATCATGTAAATTTACTTGTAAAAAATAAAAAGGGTTTAAAAAATTTATTTAAAATAGTAAGTTATGCGAATACTAAATATTTATATAAAACACCAAGAATACTTAGAAGTGTAATTAATGAATTAAGGGAAGGTATTTTAGTAGGATCTTCATGCTCTAATGGAGAAATATTTAGTTTAGCAAGAAGTAAAAGTGATGATGAACTTGCTAATCTTATGGATTTTTATGATTATATTGAGATACAACCACTTGATGTTTATAGTTATTTAATTGATACTGAAGATTTTAAAGATTATGATGAAATAAAAGAAAATGTTAATAAAATAATAAGAGTAGCTAATAATAAAGATAAAATAGTTGTAGCAACTGGAGATGTTCATCATTTAACAAAAAAAGATAAATTATATAGACAAATTATTATTAATCAAAAAGTACCAGGGGGAGGATTTCATCCACTTAATAAAGCTTCGATTAAAGATATTCCATCACAACATTTTAGAACTACAAGAGAAATGCTTGATGATTTTAGTTTTTTAAATGAAGATGAGGCTAAAAAAATAGTTGTTGAAAATACAAATAAAATTGCTGATATGGTTGAAGAGTTTGAAATAATACCTGATACTAAAGGAATACCATTTTCACCTATATTTGAAAATAGTAAAGAAATTATTAAAGATATAAGTTATAAAAAAGCACATGAAATATATGGAGAAGACTTACCTGATATCGTTAAAGAAAGATTAGATACTGAACTTAATGGTATTATAAACGGAGGATTCGATGCGATATATTTAATTGCTCAAAAACTTGTTAAACATAGTAATGATGATGGTTATTATGTTGGAAGTAGAGGTAGTGTTGGTTCTTCTTTTGCTGCTACAATGCTTGGAATAACTGAAGTTAATCCACTTCCAGCGCATTATGTTTGTCCTAATTGTAAAAAAACAATCTTTACTGATGAAAATAATCGCATGTATAATCTTGATTATGCTTCAGGATATGATTTGCCTGATAGAAAATGTGAGTGTGGAACAATGATGAATAAAGATGGGCAAGATATGCCATTTGCCACATTCTTAGGATTTAATGCTGACAAAGTTCCTGATATTGACCTTAACTTTTCAGGAGATTATCAAGCTAAAGCTCATGAATATACAAAAGTATTATTTGGAGAAGATTATGTTTATCGTGCAGGAACAATAGGTACAGTAGCAGATAAAACAGCCTTTGGTTATGTAAAAGGATATTATGAAGATAAAGGAATACCAGATGTAAAAAATCTTGAAGTTGAACGTCTTGCAATTGGCGTAACTGGAGTTAAAAGAACAACAGGACAACATCCTGGAGGAATAGTAGTTGTTCCTGATTATAAAGATATTTTTGACTTTACACCATATCAATATCCTGCAGATGATCCAACAAGTGCTTGGGCTACAACACATTTTAATTATCATGATATAGAGTCATGCTTATTAAAATTAGATATACTAGGACACGATAATCCTACAATATTTAAATATCTTGAAGATAATACAGGAATACTTATGAAAGATATTCCTATGGATGATAAAAAAGTTATGAGTTTGTTTACTTCAACAACTGCTCTAGGAGTAACTCCAGAACAAATTAATTGTGAAACAGGAGCACTTGCTTTACCTGAATTTACAAAATTTGTAATAGGTATTGTAAATGAAACAAAACCAACTACTTTTGCAGAACTTGTTAAAATAAGTGGTTTATCACATGGTACAGATGTATGGAATGGTAACGCACAAGACATTGTTAAAGAAGGAATTGTTCCTTTTAAAGAAGTAATTGGATGTCGTGATGATATTATGGTATATCTTATGAATCATGGTGTTGAACCATTAAAATCATTTAAAATAATGGAATTTGTTCGTAAGGGTAAAGCTAGTAAAGATCCTGCTAAATGGCAAGAATTTGTAAAAGATTTAAAAGATGCTAAAATTCCAGATTGGTTTATTGAAAGCTGTGGAAAAATAAAATACATGTTCCCTAAAGCACATGCAACAGCATATATTTCAGCAGCTTGGAAAATAGCATGGTTTAAAGTTTATAAACCAATTTATTATTACGCAGCATGGTTTAGTATAAAAGGATTATCATTTGACCTTGAAAGTATGGAAGCAGGATATAATAAAATAAAACAAAGACTTGAAGAAATGCAACTTAAAAAATTTGGTTTATCTCCAAAAGAAAGCGATACTATTGCAACTTTAGAAGTTGCCCTTGAAATGACTGCAAGAAAATTTAAGTTTTCAGGAATAGATTTAAATAAATCAGATGCAAAATATTTCATAATAGGAGAAGATAAAAATACACTTATTCCACCATTTAGAGCAATAGATGGTCTTGGAGATACTGTTGCAACAAAAATAATCGAAGAAAGACAAAAAAAACCATTTATTAGTATTGAAGACTTACAAAAAAGAGCTAAGCTTTCAACTACAGTAATTGAAAAAATGCGTGTAATGGGAGTATTAAAAAATCTACCAGAATCTAGTCAATTAAGTTTATTTTAATAAAATATAAGAAGATATAAAAAGTATCTTCTTTTAAACTGGCAAAAATTACCAACAATAATTTTCGTATTATTATGATAAAATAAAAT
>HF999752.1 GCA_000434175.1 Mycoplasma sp. CAG:611 | reverse complement strand
TGTCGGGGGTTCGAGTCCCTCCCTCGCTACCAATATGAGTAATAATAGATAGAAATATCTATTTTTTTTATACATTTTAATCTTATTTGACATATCAATACCATTGTATTACTATTTTTATCAATAATATGGTATAATATTATTAACAAAGATAGTTTGTGGAAAGGATATGAAAAATGAAAAGTAAAAAAATTGCTAAAATTGTGATAATTATAATATTATTGATTTTGTTAATACCTATACCTTTTAAACTAAAAGATGGTGGTACAGTTGAGTGGAAATCTTTAACTTATTCAATATCAAAAGTTAATAGTATTTATTCAATAGATGATATTCGTATGGGTTATAAAAAAGGAGTTATAATAAAGATATTTAATATTACTGTTTTTAATAATTCAAAATATGATATTGAAAAAGAATTTGTCATTGTTGATAGTAGTAAAAATAACGAAAACTTTACTTGTGCTTCTGCTTTAGAAGAAATTTATAAAGATGATGAATATATTTATTACTTACCTTGTCAAAAGAGTCAATATATTAAAGTAATTTATGCCCCTAACGAATATCAAGAGGGATTAAAATCTTCACTAGAAGATGGTACAATTAAAATAAGCGATTTAGATGAGTTTAACATTGAATATATAAAAAAAGAAAGAAAATAAATTTAATGCTTAAAAAATATTCAGGGAAATTTTAGGGAATTTTTATATAAAATTATTTATATTTATTTGAATTTACTTGAATTTACTTATATTTTATTTTATAATATATATCGGAGCGAAGCCTTATTTAATAAGGGAAACGGTAAAAAATAAACGGTAATTTAATTTAGGGCTTATTTTTCATACCCGGTGGGTCAAGAGTTCGAATCTCTTTCTC
>HF999751.1 GCA_000434175.1 Mycoplasma sp. CAG:611 | reverse complement strand
CAATGCAGGTATAGTTCAACGGTTAGAATGTGGCCTTGCCAAGGCTAAGATGTCGGTTCGATTCCGATTACTTGCTCCAGAAGCAAAAATCGTCGCACCAAGCGATGTTAATGATTAAATCAATCAGAAATGATTGATTTTTTTGTCGTTTAAGAAAGGTGTTGATGATATTATGATAAAAATAATCAAACAAGAAATTAAAATAAGTCATGAACTTAAAAGTAAAGTTGAATGGGCTTGTAGGCTTAATAATACTAAACCTATTTTCATTAATGGTAGTTTATTAAAATTAGAGCCTACCAATATAGGCTATTTAGAGCCTCATAGAGCAATTATTAATAATAAGACATATCTTTTATTCAATGGACACGAATTTGCTTACTACAGAGATTTAAATACCAAAATAAAACTATCTGATTTAAAAGATTTCATTAAAAAACTAAAATAATGACGAAATCTGTGTTATAATGGTTATAGAAAATATTAAACCTATTGGGTGAAGTAGTATTTATAACCTAAATATTGCTTCGCCCTTTTTTGTTAAGGAGGATAAGGATGTGTGAAGAAGAAATAAAGAATGCTGGTATTTACATTAGGGTTAGTACTGACGATCAAGCTCGTGCAGGTTTTAGTTTGCCAGAGCAAA
>HF999750.1 GCA_000434175.1 Mycoplasma sp. CAG:611 | reverse complement strand
AGCAACAGAAAGTATAACAGAATATAGATATCGTGGAGTAAGTCCAAAAAACTATGTAACATTTAACAATGAAGTATGGAGAATAATAGGAATATTTAAAGCAGATGATGGAACAGGTAATATAGAAAATAGAATAAAATTAATAAGAGATCAAAGTATTGGGATTAAATATTGGGATACAAGTGGGTCAAATAATTGGGCTAGACCAGCAACACTAAATACAGAATTAAATGGAACATATTTAAATAATTTGGCAACTATAGCACAAAATATGATAGGAAATGCTAAATATTATTTGGGAGGATATAATGGCAGTAATGTAACAGCAGATACAATATATCAATATGAACGAAAAATAAGTGGAAGTGGAACATATTATTATGGAACAAATCCAAATAGTTGGGTTGGGAAAGCTGCTTTAATGTATTTAAGTGATTATGGTTATGCAGCGAGCGAAGAATGTACAAAAACATTATCTAATTATAACGATTTAACATGCAAATCAAATAATTGGTTATTTGATAAAAATTATCAGTGGGTATTGTTTCAGAATCCCTATCGTAGATACACTGTATATCGTGTTGTTCCGGATGGAAATTATGGTAATCTAAATGTATACGAAAACTTATACAATGTTAGACCAACACTATATTTAACTTCATCAGTTAAAATAACAGGTGGAGATGGAACAAGCACTAATCCATATACACTTGGATTATGAAAATAAGATTTAATTATTTACATAATCTTCTTTTTTTTATATAATAGTCTTATAAAGAATAGGGGAATGATTTATGAAAACATTAACAAAAGAAGAACTTATAAAAATAAATAAATATTTTAATGCATGTAATTATTTAAGTGTGGCACAACTTTATTTACTTGATAATGTTTTACTTAAAAGACCACTTAGTATTAATGATATAAAACCTAAAGTAGTAGGTCATTTTGGAACAGTACCAGGACAAAATTTTATATATGTTCATTTAAATAGGATAATAAAAAAATATAAATTAAATATGATATATATTTCAGGACCAGGGCATGGGGGTAATGCTTTAACTTCAAATACTTATCTTGAAGGTAGTTATTCTAAAATATATCCTGAAATAACTGAAGATTATGAAGGATTAAAGAAATTTTGTAAACAATTTTCTTTTCCTGGGGGAGTGTCAAGTCATGTATCTCCTGAAACACCTGGATCAATTCATGAAGGTGGGGAACTTGGTTATAGTTTAAGTCATGCCTTTGGAGCAGTACTTGATAATCCAACTTTAATTGCAGCTTGTGTCGTGGGTGATGGGGAAGCTGAAACAGGACCACTTGCTTGTTCTTGGAATGCAATTAAGCTTATAAATCCTAAAAAAGATGGTATTGTTTTACCAATAGTTCATTTAAATTCTTATAAAATAGCTAATCCTACGATTATGGGAAGAATGACTAATGATGAAATTACTTCATATTTTAAAGGACTTGGTTATAAAACATATTTTGTATGTGGAAAAGAACCATTACTTATGCATGAAGAAATGGCTAAAACTTTAGAGTTGGTTTTAAAAGATATAAGAAAAATAAAAAATGGTAACAGTAGTTTATATCCTGTTGTTATTTTAAAAACACCAAAAGGATGGACTGGTCCTAAAAAGGTTAATGATTTACCTGTAGAAAATAGTTTTAGATCACATCAAGTACCATTAATTGTGGATAAAGATCATTTAGAAAATATAAAAGAACTTGAAAAATGGTTAAAAAGTTATCATCCTGAAGAATTATTTAATGAAGATGGAAGTATAAAAGAAGATTTAAAAAGTTTAAGCCCAGATGAAAAACATTTAATGGGACTTAATCCTAATACTAATGGGGGATTATTATTAAAAGAATTAAAAGTTCCAAGTTATAAAAAATATGCTTTAAAAATTAAAACTCCAGGAGAAGTATATGCAAGTGATATGCTTGAACTTGGTAAGTTTATAAAAGATATCGTAAAGTTAAATCCTGATAACTTTAGAATATTTGGTCCTGATGAAGCGTTATCTAATAGATTAAATCATGTGTTTGAAGTAACTAACAGAAGTTTTGATGGAAGAATACTTAAAACAGATGAATATTTAAGTCCAGATGGAAGAATAATTGATTCAATTTTATCAGAACATTTATGTGAAGGACTTCTTGAAGGATATATTTTAACAGGAAGACATGGATTTATTCATAGCTACGAAGCTTTCATAAGAATAATTGATTCAATGGCTAGTCAACATGCTAAATGGTTAAAAGTAAGTAATAGTCTTTCTTGGAGAAAAGAAATAGCCAGTTTAAACTATATTTTAACAAGTCATGTATGGCAACAAGATCATAATGGCTATACTCATCAAGATCCAGGTTTTTTAAATCATTTAGCTACAAAGAAAGCTGATACAGTTAGAATGTATCTACCAATTGATACTAATACTTTATTATCTTGTTTTAATCACTGTATAAGATCAAAAAATTATATTAATGTAATCGTGGCTTCAAAACATTTAAGACCACAATACTTAAGTTATGAAGAAGCTAACCTTTTATGTGAAAAAGGAATAAAAGAATTAGATTTTATTTCCTGTAAAACAAAAGATCCTGATATAGTTATGGCTTGTTGTGGTGACACCCCAACACTAGAAGTAATATGTGCTACTAAAATAATGAGGAAATATTTAAAAAATATAAAAATAAGGGTAGTAAATGTTATTGATTTAATGAAATTACAAACTTCTAAAATGCATCCTCATGGTTTAACAAATAAAGAATATGATTCAATATTTACAAAAGATAAACCAATTATTTTTGCTTTCCATGGTTATCCTAATTTAATACATGAATTAACTTATAAAAGAACAAATAAAAATCTTCATGTAAAAGGTTATATTGAAGAAGGTACAATAACAACTCCATTTGATATGAGAGTTCAAAATAAAATAGATAGATATAATCTTATCTTAGATGCTTTAAAATACCTTGATGAAACAAGTGATACTAAAAAACTTAAATTATATTGTAAAAATATTTTAAAAAAACATGAAAAATACATAAAAGAATATGGTAAAGATATTGAAGAAGTAGAAAACTTTAAAATATAAAAACACAGAATTAATCAATCTGTGTTTTTTCATGTTTAATTTCTTCCCAAGCTAAATCTTTTTTAACCAATGCTTTTATAAAACAATAAATATATGTTGATAAAAATATTGGATTATATAAACAGGATAATATTTTATATTTTAAGCTCATATTAAGTTTATTATTTTCTTTTAATATTACATAAAAAGTTAATCCTGCAAGAAGTAAATATGCTATTAATAAAATATTAATACAATTTTTAAATGTTGTAAA
The DNA here is from genome assembly GCA_000434175.1 of Mycoplasma sp. CAG:611. Lineage (GTDB taxonomy): Bacteria > Bacillota_I > Bacilli_A > RF39 > UBA660 > CAG-611. Next base: position 15,625 of record HF999750.1, on the reverse strand, counting down.
AAATAAGTTATTACTTTTTATTAAGTAATGAATTGATAAACTAAAATTAGTAATAAATAATATAGCAATACCAACTATTACAAATAAATATGGAATTATTCCCATAAGTTTTGAATAATCATCTTTTATATCTTTTAATCTTATTTTTCTTGCTTCTAAAAAACCTTTAACCCATCTAGTTCTTTGTTTAATAGAGTCTTTCATTTTTATAGGTTGTTCATCATAAAATATAGCATTTTTATTATAATAACTTGATATATTATTAGCTTCAGCATATAAAGTTAATTCATAATCTTCAGTTAAAGAATGAAAAGGATAACCATTTAATTTTTCTACTAATTCTCCACTTATATAAAAACCAGTTCCTGAGATTATCATTGATTTATGCATATGATTATTATATTCATTAAATAAAGTATTCATAAAAGAAAAAGTAAGACCAGAACAAGAACTTATTATATTAGAAGAATTTTTTATATTTCTATAACTTGTTGCAATATCATATCCTTTTTTATAAGTTTTAAGCATTTCATTTATAAAATTCTTATCTAATATATTATCAGCATCCATAATAAAATATAAATCATAATGCTTTTTCTTTAATATATCTTTTAAACATTCATCTAAAGCATAACCTTTTCTTCTTCTATTTTCTATATTTTTTCTTACATATATATTTCCACCATATTCTTTTACTATTTTAACAGTTTCATCTTTTTTATCTTCTACGATTACATATACATTATTCATATTAGGATTTTGTAATTTAATACTATCTAATAAGTTTTTTATTACTTTTGATTCATTTCTAGCAGGTATAATTATAGCATATTCATCTATTGTTCTTTTTTTTAAATTTTGTTTTCTTGTATATTCAAATATAAAAGATAATAAAAATAATGTAATTCCAATTGAAATAAGAACAATACTTATTACATATATTGCATGCATACTTAATTTTCACTTCCTTATTTAAAAATCATATTGTTGTATGTTTTCTTTAATCTTTCATCATCATAATATTTATCTAAAAACTTTCCATAGTGAGTAAATGGTTTAACATCATTTCTTCTAAAGTTTTGTCTAATAACGGCAGAAAATGATATAAACATATTTAAACACATTAATATAACTATAAATGGCATAACTTTATTTCCGATATCTTTTGGTATTTTTTCAATTGAATTTGATAAAAATGGATAAATAATATAAACAAATATAACCCCAAGAAGCCCCCAAAACATCATAAAGATAATTGTTGTTCTTCCATTTATGTTTAATAATTTTTGTGAGTAGTCCCATGATACGGAATTAGTAAATGTTTCTTGTAAAAAACTTATTAAATATTCTACTATTCCTCCTGCTAAAGATGTGTATAAAAAAGTTTTAAAAACAGGTTTTTCTGTTTTAGCAAATAAAGCCATAATAACAGCACCAAAACCATATACAGGACTAAACGGTCCATATAAAAGACCTCTTCTTGTTTCAATATGAAAACTACCGTTTATTAAAAATCTAAAAATATTTAAAATAAGTTCTTCATATATAACACCAAAAATACAACCAATTATAAAGATTAAAAATAATTTATAAAAACAAAAACCCTCCGCGAATTTTTCTTCCTTTTTAATTTCATTAGACATACAACTACTCCTTAAGTATGTATTTAGTATAACACAAGATAAATAAAAAAAGAAATAATTTTACTTATTTCTTTGAAAAAATATTACATATAATTATCTTTTCTTACTTCCATAAAACTTTGTGGATGTTTACATACAGGACAAATATCTAGTGCTTCATTACCAAAATAAACATGACCACAATTTCTACAAATCCACATTTTTTCACCATCTTTTTTAAATATACGATCATCTTCAATATTTTTTAGTAATCTTAAATATCTTTCTTCATGTTCTTTTTCAATTTTACCTACGGCATCAAAAAGATAAGCAAGTTCATCAAATCCTTCTTCTTTAGCAGTTTTAGCAAACTCTTCATACATTGTTGTCCATTCATAGTTTTCACCACTTGCAGCATCTTTTAAATTAGTTTTAGTATCAGGAATAACTCCTTCATGTAAATACTTAAACCATAATTTAGCATGTTCTTTTTCATTTTTAGCAGTTTCTTCAAAGATTTCAGCGATTTGTTCGTAGCCATCTTTTCTAGCTTGTGATGCATAATAATCATATTTATTTCTAGCTTGACTTTCTCCTTTAAAAGCCTCCATTAAGTTTTTTTCAGTTTTTGTTCCTTTTAATTCCATATTTACCTCCTAGTAATATTATAAAAAGTTATTAACTTTTTTGTCAATAACTTATTTTCTATATTTTAATTCACCCATACGAGAAGTAGGAACAAATCCATCTTCTGCATCGATTACATCAAGAATTCTATTAACAATAGTAGCACAAGTAAGTTTTACTGTGTCAGGTTTTGTTATAACCATATTTGTAGTAGGTTCCCCATATACAGTCCAAATATTTTGGTCTACATCTGTTTTTGAATATACTTTGCCAATACATTCAATTTCAAGATTTATACCTTCTTTAGTTTGTGTAGTAACAACAGCACTCATACCAGTTGCATATCCTTTTTTTATAGTCATATTAAGTGTTTTTGAAACTAAATTCTTTTTATATGTAATAGGAACACACTTTTGATTTTGACTAACAACAGTTAAACCTAATTTATCACATAACCATCCAGTAGTATTCCACATATAAGAAGGTAAGAATTCTCCTTTTTTGATTAGTTTTTTTCTAGCTTCTTCATCAATATTATCACTACTTGCAACATCTTTTTCAAACTCTTTTAAAGTAAGACCTGCGCCATGTGCTTTAGCAAGTGCTATACCATAATCTTCAACATTATAAGAAGAACTTCCTTTAATTTTAGTTATTTTATCAGTTGCTCCAGCGATAGTATAAATAAGATTTCCCCAAAAAGCATCTTGATAACCACTTCCTGTTATCGTACAATGATTCTTCTTAGCAAGATCATCAATTTTTTTAGTAATTGTAGGACTTGAATTAAATGGATAAAAAGCCTCTTCACATGTTGTAATAGCATTAATTCCAAGTTTAGCACATAACTCTAAACTTTCTTCAACATCTTTCATTAAACTCATAGTTGTAATAATACAAATATCAGGTTTTGTTTTTTTCATCATTTGTTCTGCTTCAAGAGGACTAACAATAGTAACATTTAAGTTTTCTCCTTTTAAAACAGTAGAAACATCTTTACCAATTAAATCTGGATTAACATCAACTGCTCCCACTAAGGTATAACCTTTTTCAATAGCATATTTCATTGTATAAATAGCCATTTTTCCACATCCATATTGAACAAATTTAATATTTTTCTTCTTCATACATAAAACTCCTTTCTTATTATATATATATTATATATTATTTTAAAAAGAAATTATATATTTTAGACAAAGATTTACATTTTTTTAACAAAAAAGAAGTCAGACCCCCTGAAAGGCTGACTTCAATAAAAAGAATAAAAAGGGGTTGGCTAGTGTGATACTAGCAGCCAATTTAACTTATAACATTTATGCCTATAAGTTCAATTGGTGCTTACTATAATAATCGAAAAGACTATGAAAGTCAACTTATTTTTACATATTTTTTAATTTTTTAAAAAATATTGAACTTTTTATACTAAAATGATATTATATATGTATAATATAGATAGAAAAAATGAGGTTTTTATGAAATTAAAAAAAATTACAATTATTATGGGGTTAATTTTACTTTTACCATTAAATATTAAAGCATTAACAGCAGATTTAGACTGTGGATCAAATACAAATTTTCATATAAATAGTGATGTTATATGTAAATTATTTGTAAATCCTGAAGGAAGTTTAATATCTAGCTTTAAAGCTGATATTACATATCCAAATGATATAACACTATTTGGAATTCAATCATCATGGATTAATTCATCAACAAACAACAGAATTGATATGAAAATGCAAACATCTACAGGAAATGAAGGTATTACAAATAAAACAGAAATTGCTACTTTAAAGTTTAAAACTACCACTTCATATGGTGATAAACAAATAAAACTAAGTGGTGGTGATTTAGGACAAACAGTTTCAATAAAAGAAATTCATGTTATTTCAGATAATAATAAATTAAAAAGTTTAAATGTAATTGGAGAAAATATTAAATTTGATAAAAATGTAGAAGAATATGTACTTAAAACCAATAAAGATTCAATAGATATTAAAGCAGAATTAGATGATACTAATGCAAGATATGAGCAAAATCTTGGTCCAAGAAAAGTTTCACTTAATTATGGTGAACAATCAATAAATATTGTTGTCATAGCAGAAAATAATGAAAAAAAAACATATACTTTAAAAGTTACAAGACAAGATAACAGAAGCACAAATGATAATTTATCAAATATAGTTGTTTCTTTTGGAGAATTATCTCCAAAGTTTTCTAAAGATGTTTTAAATTATACACTTGAAGTGCCAAATAATGTTGAATCATTAACTGTAACACCAACTTTAGAAGATAAAAAAGCAGAATTTGTTTCAGGATATGGTCCAAGAACAATAGATTTGAAACTTGGAGAAAATATTATTTTAATTCAAACTCAAGCAGAAAAAGGGAATATAAAAACATATACAATTAAAGTTAATCGAAATGATAAAGCTGCAAATAACTATTTAAGAAGTATTAGTTTAAGTAAAGGTAGAATAAATTTTGATAAAAATATTTTTGAATATAAAGTAAATGTTGATTATAATACAAAAGAATTTTTAATATCTGCAATAGCAGATGAAAAAACATCAAATGTGGAAGTGGTAGGAAATAAAGAATTAAAAGTAGGAGAAAACATTTATTTAATTAAGGTTTTAGCAGAGAATAAATCAGAAAGAATATATAAAATTATAGTTAATAGATTAGAAGAAGGAATTGTTTTATCAAATAATAATTATTTAGCTAATCTTTCAATAAAAAACCATTCAATAGCGTTTGTTAAAGATAAGTTAAATTATGATATTACTTTAACAAATGAAGAAACTTTAGATTTAAAATATGATTTAGAAGATGAAAAAGCCTTTGTTAAAATTGAAGGAAATAATAATTTAAAAAATAATAGTGTTGTTAAAATTATTGTAACAGCTGAAGATGGTTCTACTAGAATATATAATTTAAATATAATAAAAAGCAAAGATTTTAACTATTTAATATTAATTATTCCAGTAATAGGAGTATTACTTATACTTGGAGTGATTATGACAATAAAAAAAGTAAAATCAAATAAAAAAGAGGTTAATCCTGTTAATGAAGAAGTTGTTAAAGAAAAAAAATTAGTTCTTAATGATAAAAAGGAAGAACCAAAGAAATTTAAAGTAAAATATAAATCACTTGATGATACTTTAATTGTAAAGGATAAGTAAAAAAAAACATAGATACTTAAATTTAAGTGTCTATATTTTTTTCTTGTTTTTTATATTATATTATTGTATAATTTAGTTAAGAATTGATAAGAGGTATTATTATGAGGAAAATATTTAACAGTATTGATATAGGAACTGATGAAGTTAAATTAGTTACTGCTGAACTTTATAATGGTAAGTATAATATTTTATGTTCTACTTCAGTTAAAACAAGTGGAGTAAGACAAGGTTTAATTGTAAATTTAGTGGGAATAACTAATTCTATAAAAAAGTGTGTGAGATTAGCAGAAAATAAATTAGGAACTAAAATAGATAAAGTAATCGCGGTTATTCCATCACAAAATATATCTTTTGATATTGTAACAGGAAAATCTAAAGTAACAACAGAAGATGGAACAGTTGATGGAAAAGCAATTTTTAATTCAATAGGAAATGCAATAAAATCTAAAATAACTAATGAAACAGAAATAGTTACAACAAATCCAATTGAATACAAATTAGATAATAAAACAAAAGTTAAAGATGCATTAGGACTTAAAGCTAAAGAAATAAGTTCAAGAGTAGTTATTAGTAGTGTACCTAAAAAAAATGTTTATTCTGTTGTAAATATTTTAGAAAATTTAGGTATTGAAGTAATAGATATATGTTTTTCATCAATTGGAAATTATTATGCAATTAAAACACCTGAATTAGATAGTAAAGTTGTGGCAATGGTTGATATTGGAGAAGAAAAAACAAATGTTGCTATTTTAAATAAGGGAGTTATGATAAAAGAAAGTATTTTACCTTTTGGAGGTAATGTTTTAGATGATGAAATAGCATTTAATTATAAAACAAAAGATGCAGATAGTAGAAAAATAAAAGAAGAATTTGCTGTTGTTAATAGGAAATATGCTGATGTAGATGAAAACTATAAATGTGTTAATAGAATTAATCAAGAAGTTATTATTAATCAATATAGATTGGCAGAAAATTTAGAAAAAAAAGCTGTTGAAATGTTAAAAAGTATTAAAAATGAAATAAATAACTTAACAAAAAGAGAAATTGGTTATATAATAATTACAGGTGGTATTACTACGATGCAAGGTTTTAATACAATTGTAGAAGAACTTTTTGTAAGAAATGCTACTGTTATGAATTTAGGAATAATAGGAATAAGAAATAATAAATACGCATGTAGCTATGGCGTAATTAAATATTTTGTAGAAAAATTAGATTTAAGAGAAAAAAAATACACTATGTATGGTGATGAAAAAATAGAAGAAATTATGTCTACAAGAAAGAAAATAGGGGCAACTGGTGTGCTTGGCAAAGTATTTGATAAGATTTTTGATTAGGAGATGATGATATGTTTGATTTAGCTATGATGGATCAATTAGCCAAAATAAAAGTAGTTGGCGTTGGTGGAGGCGGAGGTAATGCCATAAACCGTATGATAGATGCAGGAGTTCGTGGAGTTGAGTTTATTGCAATAAATACAGATGGACAAGCTCTTGCAGTTTCAAAAGCAGAAAAGAAAATTCAGTTAGGACCTGGGCTTGGAGCTGGTGCTAAACCTGAATATGCAAGAGAATTTGCAGTAAAAGAAAAAAAAGAAATAGAAGAAGTATTAAAAGGTGCCGACATGGTATTTATAACATGTGGTATGGGTGGAGGAACTGGTACTGGAGCTGCTCCAGTTGTTGCAGAAATAGCTCAAAATTTAGGAGCTTTAACAGTAGCGATAGTTACTCGTCCATTCTCATTTGAAGGAAAAAGAAGAATGGATAATGCCATTGGTGGTATTGAAGAACTTAAAAAACATGTTGATACAATTATCGTTATACCAAATGATAGATTAAGAGAAATCATTGATAAATCAACATCAATGTTAGATGCCTTTAAAGAAGTTGATAATGTATTACTTCGTGGAGTACAATCAATTTCAGATTTAATTGCAGTAGTAGGACTTGTAAACCTTGACTTTGCCGATGTTCGTGCAGTTATGGAAAAATCAGGTAGTGCAATTATAGGAATAGGAATTGGTATGGGAGAAGATAGAGCAATGGACGCTGCTAAACAAGCAGTATCATCTCCACTTCTTGAAACATCAATTCATGGAGCAACAGATGCAATTGTAAATATTACTGGTGGTTCTAATCTTACTTTATTTGAAGCAGAACAAGCAGCAGAAGTTGTAAGAGCAGCATCAAATACTGATATAAATATTATCTTTGGTTCAGTTATTAATGAAAACTTAAATGATGAAGTTATTGTTACAATAATCGCTACAGGTTTTGATAAAAAAGCAAATCAAAAAGTAATGTACGATCAAATGAGTACTACTCGTAGAACTCCAGAAGTAAGTTATGAAGATGATGATGATGATAATGGTTCATCTAGTTTTGAACCAACTGAAATAGATATACCAAGATTTTTACAAAATAAAAACTTTTAAGCAACGCAAGTTGCTTTTTTTATGCTTTTAATATATAATTTGTTTGTATGTGTGTCCCCGTAGCTCAGCTGGATAGAGCAATTGCCTCCTAAGCAATAGGTCGGAAGTTCAAATCTTCTCGGGGACGCCATTTTTTATTAAAAAATTAGAAAGAAAAATTGTAAAGATTAAGAAAATCTATTGAATAAGATTATTTTAATATGCTACAATAATTTTGGTGATAGAAATGGAATATAAAATAACAATTCACGATGAAAGTGAAACAATTGAATTAGCAGAAAATTTTGAATCAGAAAAGTTTCCAAATATGGTCATTTGTTTAAATGGGGATTTAGGTAGTGGTAAAACCGTATTTGCCAAAGGTTTTGCTAATGCTTTAGGAATAGAAGAACAGGTTACATCCCCAACTTTTAATATTGTAAAAGAATATTATTCAGGAGAACTTCCTTTTTTTCATATGGATGTTTATCGTATTGATGAGGGAGGCTTTGACATTAATTTTAGTGAATACTTTGTTAAAAAAGGTGTTTCAATAATTGAATGGGCATCTTTAATAAAAGATGAACTTCCTGATGAAAGATTAGAAATAAATATTAAAATAATAGATGAAGAAAAAAGATTATTTATAATTAAGCCAATTGGAAAAATATATGAAGATTTATGTGAGGCAGTATTATGATAAGTCTTTTTTTAGATACTTCATCTAGCAATTTAAATGTTGGTGTTTTAAAGGATAAAGAATTATTAAAAGAAAAATATATTCATTTTGAAAAAGATTTATCTAAGTATGCTTTAAATGAAATAAAAGAATTACTTGATAGTTTAAATTTAAAACCTAATGATATAGATAATATTTATTGTGTTAATGGTCCGGGTTCTTTTACAGGACTTAGAATTGGAGTAACAATAGCTAAAACATTTGCTTGGGGTTTAAATAAAGATTTATATAAAGTGTCTAGTTTATTTGCTATGGCCAGTAGTATAACTAATAGTGATTATATAATTCCTTTAATTGACGCAAGAAGAAATTATGTTTTTACTGCAATATATGATAAGTCTTATAATGTTGTTATGGAAGAAAAATATATTTCTAAAGATAAATTACTTAATGAAGTAAATAAATTAAATGGCACAATAACATATGTTGCAACAACTAATATTGATGGATTTGATGTGAAAATTTATGAACCTGATTTAAATAATTTATTTAAGTATTTAAAAGATGATAAAGTTAATATTCATACTTTTGTACCTAATTATTTAAAACAAACTGAAGCAGAGGAAAATTTAAATAAATGATAAAAGAAATAGCTAAAGAAAAAGTAATTAATATATTTAATATAGATGAAATAGATAGTCCTTTTAGAAAATATTTTTGTTATGAAGAAGAAGATATTTTAGGTTATTTTTGTATTGATATAATATATGAAAAGATAGAACTTGTTAACATTTTTGTTAAAAATGAATATAGAAATAGAAAAATAGGAACTTTTATGTTAAAATATTTAATTGATTTTGCAAGAAATAATAATATTTATAATATAACTTTAGAAGTTGATGAAAATAATATTTATGCAATTAAGTTATATGAAAAATGTGGGTTTATAAAAAAAGCAATAAGAAAAAATTACTATAATAATAGTGATGGGATACTTATGGAGTTGATTATATGAAAGATGTTTATATTTTAGGAATAGAATCTAGTTGTGATGAAACTAGTTGTTCGATAGTAAAAAATGGTTGTGAAGAAATAACTACAGTTATTTTAAGTCAAATAGATATTCATACATTATATGGAGGAGTTGTACCTGAAATAGCTAGTAGAAATCATGTTAAAGATATTACTTTTGTAATTGAAAAGTGTTTAAAAGATGCAAATATGACAATGGATGAAATTACTGCTATTGCAGTAACTTATGGACCAGGTTTAATTGGATCATTACTTGTAGGATTAGAAGCTGCTAAAACACTTGCTTATATATATAATAAACCTCTTATTAAAGTACATCATATCGCAGGTCATATTTATGCTAATAATATTGAAAAAGAAATGACTTTTCCATTAATGTGTTTAGTAATAAGTGGGGGACATACTAAACTTGTTTACATGAAAGATCATTATAATTTTTTGGAAGTAGGGGAAACTTTAGATGATGCTGTTGGAGAATGTTATGATAAAGTTGCAAGAGTTATGAATATAGGTTATCCTGGAGGGCCTGTTGTTGATAAACTTGCTCATTTAGGACATCATACATATAGTTTACCAATTCCTAAAAACGATGATAGTTTTGATTTTAGTTTTAGTGGATTAAAAAGTGCTGTTATAAATCTCGTTCATAACGAAGAACAAAGAGGAAATGAAATAAATAAAGAAGATTTAGCATGTTCTTTTCAAGATGCTGTTGTTGAAGAATTATCTTCTAAAACAATTAGAGCAGTAAAAAAATATAAAGTTAATAATTTAATCCTTGCAGGTGGTGTTGCGGCTAATAAAGGAATAAGAGAAAAATTAACAAAACTTTCTTTAGAAAATGGTATTAACTTTTCTTATCCAAGTATGAAATATTGTACTGACAATGCTACTATGATAGCAACAGCAGGATATTTCTGTTATAAATTAAAAAATGATGACTGGTATAATTTAATTTTAAATGGTGTATCTAGTGAAAAATTATCTTAAAAAATAATAAAATTTATAAAAAAAAGAAATAATCATCTATTTTTGTAATAAAATATACTAAAAAAGGAAAAAAATTAAAAAAATTTTAAAAAAGTTCTTGTCAAAGTTTAATTTTTATAGTATCATTGATATTGCTTGGTGGTTATAGATGGGCTCGTAGCTCAGTTGGTTAGAGCACTACTCTGATAAGGTAGGGGTCGATGGTTCAAGTCCATCCGGGCCCACCATTTATAATTTTTATTATTAAATGCCTCAATAGCTCAGTTGGTTAGAGCACTTGACTGTTAATCAAGGGGTCCTAGGTTCAAGTCCTAGTTGGGGCGCCATATTTTTTGGCCCGTTGGTGAAGTGGCTTAACACAGCGCCCTTTCACGGCGTCATTCATGGGTTCAAATCCCGTACGGGTCACCAAAGTAAGAAATATCCCTTTTTAAAGGGTTTTTTTGTGTCTTTTTTTATTTTGTAAGAAAATTTATTATTTCATTGTTAATTTTATCCATTATTTTTTTGTCATAACAAAATTTTATATTATCATCAAAGATTTTCTTTTTACTTATTGTGAATTATATTTATAATAAAAACATTGACTAATAAAAGAAAATAAGATTAAAATAAAGTTGAGGTATAAATTTTTATGAATAAAGAATTGTTAAGAGAAAAATATAAATTAATAAGAAAAAGTATAACTGAAAAAAATATTAAAGATAATATTATTTATAATAAAGTGATAAATGATGATATCGTAAAAAAGTGTTCTACTATTTTGATATATGCTTCTTTTAAAGATGAAGTTGATACTTTAAAACTTATAAAGTTTTTTCTTCAAAATAAAAGGGTTGCTGTTCCTAAAATAGAAAATAATAATATGAATTTTTATTATATAAAATCTTTAGAAGAATTAAAATCTGGATATTTTGGGATACTTGAACCGGTTTCAAATGATCTTGTAACTGATTTTTCTAATTGTGTTTGCATTACTCCAGGAATATGTTTTGATTTAAATGGTAATAGAATAGGTTATGGTAAGGGATTTTATGACAAATTTTTTAATGAAGTTGACATTTATAAGATAGGATTATGTTATAAAAAGTGTCTTGTTAGGAAAATAGATGTAAATAAATTTGATAAAACAGTAGAAAAAGTAATAACAGATTAAATATTTTGTGTTATAATATTTTTATCTTTTATTGCCTAGTAGCCAAGTGGTAAGGCAAAAGACTCTGACTCTTTTATTTCGTGGGTTCGAATCCTACCTAGGCAACCAATTTAATTAATATTGATTTGTATAAAAAAACATACTATAATATGTGTAGTTAAGTTTAATATACTTAGAAAGGAAGGTAATTATGACAAATAAAGAATATGCAGATTTTTTATTAAAAACTGATTATGATTATAATTATTATTTAGAAAAATATCCCAAAAGGGCTTTAAAAGAAGGACAAATGGTTACAAGATTTGCTCCAAGTCCAACAGGATTTGTGCATATGGGAAGTTTATATACATCTTTTTCTGATTTACAGTTTGCTAAACAAACAAATGGAATATGTTATTTAAGAATTGAAGATACAGATGGAAAAAGGACCGTAGAAAATGGGGTTCAAGGGATAATAGATGATTTTAATTCTCTTGGAATAAGTTTTGATGAAGATCCAATTAAGAAAGGAAAATATGCTCCTTATATTCAAAGTGAAAGAGAAGATATTTATAAAGCCTTTGCTAAAAAGTTAATCGAAGAAGATAAAGCTTATCCTTGTTTTTGTACTGAAGATGATTTAAATAGAACAAGAGAACTTCAAGAAAAAACTAAAGATAGACTTGGTTATTACGGTCATTATGCTAAATGTCGTAATTTAACTAGGAATGAAGTGATAGAAAGAATAAATAATGGTGAAAAATATATTATTCGTTTAAAATCTAATGGAAGTTTTTTAAATAAAGTTATCTTAGATGATTTAATTAAAGGTAAAATAGAAATGCCTGAAAATGATATGGATGTTGTTATAATAAAAGGTGATGGGCTTCCAACATATCACTTTGCACATGCTGTAGATGATCATTTAATGGGAACAACGCATGTTCTAAGGGGAGATGAATGGGTGGCAAGTTATCCAATTCACGATCAATTATTTAAAATGTTAGGTTTCCCACTCCCAAAATTTTGTCATATTGCTCCGATTACTGTTCGTGAAGGGGATACAATAAGAAAACTAAGTAAAAGAAAAGATAAAGGTGCTGCGATTAGTTATTATGCTAAAGAAGGGATACCTACGGATGTTATTAGATTATATTTAGCAACAGTTAATAACTCTAATTTTGAAGAATGGTATAATGAAAACCCTACCAAAACAATTGATGACTTTATATTTACTTTTGATAAGATGCCTGTGGGTGGTTCATTATTTGATATTGAGAAATTAATAAATATTTCTAAAATATATTTTAGTCGTAAAAAAAGTGAAGATATATTAAAAGAATTATTAAAGTATTTAAGTATTTATGATAAAGAATTTTATGAAATAGTAAAAAGTAATCAAGAAAGAATGATAAGAAGTTTAGATATCGAAAAATATACATCTCGTCCAAGAAAGGATATCTCATCTTATAGTGATGTTAGAAAATATTTTTGGTATATGTTTGATGAATTATTCACAAAAGATAGATATGATAATATAGAAATAAAACCGTTTTATAATAAAGAAATGTTAATAGATTATATAACTAATATATATAATGAAGAAGATGATAATAATACTTGGTTTAATAAAATAAAAGAATTTGTTGGAAAATATAATTTTGCAAGTGAAGTAAAAGAATATAAAAAAAATCCAGATATTTATATAGGCCATGTTGGAGATTTTTGTGAAATGTTAAGGGTGGCTGTTACAACACTTTCTAATACACCTAATTTATATGATATATTATCTATTTTAGGAAAAGAAGAAATAGAAAAAAGAATAAAAATGTTTGAAGTAAAATAATAATGTTAAATGCATTATTATTTATGGTCCGTTGGTGAAGGGGTTTAACACACAAGGTTCTCATCCTTGGATTTCATGGGTTCGAAACCCATACGGATCACCAATTAATTAAATTAAATCCTTATTTTATAAGGATTTTTTTGTTTATGTAAATGTCGTGGTAATTTATTATGATTGAATAAATATATGTGACTTAAATTTTATATGTTTTTAAAAGGATGATAATTTTAACGGTAAAATAATAAAAAAAAACAATCTATTAGATTGCCATAGCTTTATTATCCTTTAAAGTCCATTTTGTTGAATATTTCTGTGTCATAAAACTCTTTCATCGTTATTCCGAAAACTTTACAAAATTTATAAATGTTTTTAGAACTTGGGTTTTCTACTTTATCATAAAGTAATGCATAAAGTGTTGTTGCTGGAACAGTAGAAAGCTCAGATAACTTATTTGTACTTAAATGGTTTAATTCACAAAGTTCATTGATTCTTTCTATTACGGCTTCTGTAAAAGTCATTTTTTACTCATCTCCCATTACATATTATATCAAAATAAAAATAAAATTGTTTACCGAAATCAGTTATTTTTATTAATATTAATTATAAATATTTAAAATAATCAAAAAATAGATTTGTTATAATAGAAATTGAATTATGTTTTGTAATGTAGAATAATTGTTAAAAATATTTGACAAATTTCCAAAGATATTTGGTAGAATTAAATTTAAAATTTATATATAATTATTTGTGAAAGGAGAAAAAATGAAATTAGGAGAAAATATTTTTAAATTAAGAAAGGAATATAATCTATCACAAGAACAATTGGCAGAAAAGATTAATGTTACTAGACAAACAATATCAAATTGGGAATTAGGGGAAACAGCTCCTAATCCTGAACAATTAAAATTATTATCTAAAGAACTAAATATTAGTATTGATGAATTATTAAATAATGATATAAAACAGGTGTTAGTAGAAAAAGTAAGCAATACTGAAAAACTTGCTAAGATAATAATTAAAATATTAAAAATTTTAGGAATAATTTTTGTTTTAGGTTTTGTTGTTGGAATTTTTTCATTTGGTATTTTTAATTCTAGCAAAACATCAATGACAGTAGTAGAAAAGCAAACAGTACTTCTTAATTGTCAACTTAATGGTGAAAAATATGATTATTTAATAGAATATGATAAAGATGATAATATCATTGAAGCAGGTGGTAGTGATTATATTACTAATATTGTAAAAGATAAAAAAATTTATAAAGCTAAGATTTTAGTGAAATATATTGAAGCGTATTTTTTCGATAATGGTGGTAAGTGTTAATTAATGAAATTAAAAAGAACAATTTATGTTCTTTTTAATTTGTTTAATGTTTATAATGTTTTTATATAAAAATATATTTCCGAAATCGGCAAACTTATGATATAATAGAATAAGAAAAAGAAATTATGGGGATAATTTGTTTAATATGAGTTAAGATATTAAAAATATTTATTTATGATTAAGAGTTTATGGATGAATATTTTTGATATAAATATTAAATTTTGAAAGGAGGTAATAAATGAAAACATCATTGGTTATAAAATTAATTATAATTATAGCAGTTCTAGCAGGATTAGGATATATATTATATAAAGATTATTATAAAACAAAAGATTTTGTTTTTGAAGCAAAAATTAAAGAAGTAGTAGTAAATGATAATGTATATACTATTTTAGTTGAAGAATATGATAAAAAGAAAAAAGAATATGTTACTGAGTATGAATTTGAATTAAATAAAGATACTAAAATAATTTATGATAATAAAGAAACAACAAAAGATCAATTAAAGGTTAATCAAAAAGTAACTATTACAGCATCAAATGAAGTAATGCCAAGTGAACCTGCAAAATTATCTAATGTTAAAAAAATAGTAATTTCAAAAGATTAATTTTGCTAAAAAGTTTTGCTAAAAAGCAAAATTTTTTTAATTAACTTAATTAAATCATATTGACAATTATATTAAAATACATTATGATTAAAATGCGTGGTGGTATACCCGCACTACTTTTACGATTAATATGTGAAGGTAGTAACCAAAACCCCCTGAAGAG
>HF999749.1 GCA_000434175.1 Mycoplasma sp. CAG:611 | reverse complement strand
TTATTCTTTTAGAAATATTTGTTACTTTACCATTAATATCAGTTTCTATTTTTATTTCTTCTCTATCAAAATCAAGTAATCCTCTTTTAACACGCATATTATGTAATATATCAGAAAGTTCTTTCATTAATTTTAAATCATTTACATATAACTTATATTCATCATCTATTATATTTTCTTCTAATATTTTATTAACTTTTTTATAAGTCATTTGTATTCTTGAATGAATAACACTTTTAAATATATCAAAATCTATTAATTTACCATTTTTATCTATTTCCATAACACAAGAAATACTACATCTATCAACATCTGGATTTAAAGAACAAATCCCATTTGATAAAAAAACTGGATACATTGGAAAAACAACCCCAGGCATATATACACTTGTTGCTTTTTCTCTTGCACTTTTATCTATATATGAATTTTCTTTTACATAATAACTTACATCTGCGATATGAACTCCAAGAATATAGTTATTACCTTTTTTTTCAATACTAATCGCATCATCTATATCTTTAGTATCATCCCCATCAATTGTAAAAATAGTTTTATCTGTTAAATCTTTTCGATTAATAAAATCTATTTTTCTAACTTCACTTGGAATACTTTTTAATTCTTCTTTTATTTCTTCTTCATAATTATTATTAAAACCATGATCGTATAATATTTTAAATTCATCCACTCTCGGAGCATTTTTATGACATATAACTCTATCTAATGTTGCTTTATAATATCTACCTATTTTTTTCTTATCTACTTTTATACCTACAAGAAGTCCATCCACAATAGAATTAGGTAAATCTATCATATATAAATTATTATTAGCCATAACAAATCTTTTCCCTTTTATTGTTTTAACTTCTCCGATTAAACCTTTTCTTTCAATTATTTCTTTTATACTACCTAAACTATAGTTAAAATCTGTTATTCTAATTAATACTTTATCCCCTTCTAATGCCCCATATGTTTTAGCTTTTTCTATTTTAATATCTCCTAAATCACATGTTACAATAACATCTTTATTTCTTCTTATATGTAAAATACCTTCCCTAAAAGGATTTAAAGTATATAATCCTTTTTTAGAATTAACACAGTAAACTAAATGTTCTTCTTGAAGTTTATTTAATTCTTCTTTTAAAGAATTAAATTTATCCATTTCTATTTCACTATGATATATTTTATTATATATTTCTTCCATATTTAAAGCATTATTTCTTGTTAATTTTAAAACTTCTAATATCTTATCTTTCATTTTTATCACCTATTTTTATTTTATCATAAAAATTAAAAAAACTCATTATTAATGAGTCAATTTTATGTAAATGATATTACTAAACAAATTATAAAGAATACTATACCTAAGATAAAAGTAGTGTTACTAATTATTAGTTCACTTCCTCTTTCTTTTCTATTTTTAAATAAATCTCCAGCTCCACCTGTTATAATTTGAGATGCACCTTCTGCTTTACCACTTTGAAGTAAAACTAGTGCGATAATTACTATACATAAAATGATTAATACTGTATCCATAAGATGCCTCCTTAATTCATAAGAAAATAATACCACATATTATAAAATAAATCAAATACTATTTATTAAGATTATAACTTTTATATTAAAGTTTATGAAACTATCTATTATTCTTTTATTTCTTTTTATTATTCTTGTAATAGTTTTAAAATATAAGTATTTCCCTTTTTATTATACTCAAGATTTCCTTGACAGATACATTATATTATAAATATTTATTACTTTCAAGTTTATCGTTATACATTAATTACGATATAATAAATATATAAAAGTACTCCTATTAAAGAAGGAACAATATATATTAATTTATTTTTAACTACTTTTCTATTATTTTGATAAAAACTTAATATTGTTAAAATAAAACCAAATACAAGTAAAAACATACTTTCTTTATCTACAAAGTAATATATTTCTTTATTTTTTAAAAAGATATCTCCAATTGCTAAGATTAATAAATTAAATAAGTTACTACCAATAATATCAGAAAGGGCAAGATCAAAACTTTTCATTTTAATAAGTGCTATAAAAGTTATTACTTCTGGCATACTTGTTGTTATTCCAAGAAGTATTGCTCCGATAAAACTAGAAGCAACATTAGGATTTTTATCTGCGATTAAATTAACAATTAAGGTAAGAAAAATACTTACAATAACCATTAATATTCCAACGATTAAAAACTTTAATAAAACATGTTCTTTAGTTTTTATTATTTCTTTTTTAGAATCTTTTTCTTGTGCTTTTTTTAAATAAATTATATAACTAATAATTATTATAAATGAAGGTATTCCTATATTAAATAACTCTAAATTAAATATTCCTCCCATAAATAGATACATAATAAAATAATTTATTATTAAAAGAAGATAAATTATATAATATTTATTTTTAGTATAATTATAAAACATTGTTTTTATAAATAATATATCGAAAAGACACATAATAGATATATTAAAAAAATTACTTCCTAAAATATCACCAATTGCAAGATATGGATTATTTAAAAATATTGAACTTAAACATGTTACAAACTCTGGTAGTGATGTTAATCCTGCAAGTAAAATTCCTCCGATAAAAACACCACTTATATTTGATGTTTTATTTAAAATATCTGCATAATAAGATAATTTAAAACTTAAATATATAGTTAATCCTGCTAAAAATAAAAATAATACTAGTTCCATATAATCTCCTTAATAATTCCATTTAAATTATATGATTTACTAATATTATTTATTATTAATTATTTAATTCTTCTTCTATTCTTAAAAGTCTATTATATTTACAAATTCTTTCTCCTCTTGACATTGAACCTGTTTTTATTTGTCCTAAATTAAGTCCTACAGCAAAATCTGCAATAAATGTATCTTCTGTTTCTCCACTTCTATGAGAAATAATTGTTTTATAGTTATTTTCTTTAGCTAAATTTATTGTATTAATCATTTCTGTTATTGTTCCTATTTGATTAGCTTTTAAAAGAATAGCATTACACATTTTTTCATCAATTCCTTTTTGTAAAAGAGCACTTGATGTTGTAAATAAATCATCTCCTACAACTTGAATATTAACTAGTGATGTAAATTTTTTAAATGCTATAAAATCATTTTCATCAAATGGATCTTCAATTGATATAATAGGATACTTTTTTATAAGTTTTATGTATAATTCCATCAATTTTTCACTTGTTAACTTTTTTTTGTTAACTTTATAT
The DNA here is from genome assembly GCA_000434175.1 of Mycoplasma sp. CAG:611. Taxonomy (GTDB): domain Bacteria; phylum Bacillota_I; class Bacilli_A; order RF39; family UBA660; genus CAG-611. Next base: position 15,507 of record HF999749.1, on the reverse strand, counting down.
TTTTTTGTTTTATTATCATAAAAACTTGAAGCAGCAATATCTAAAGCAATAGAAACATCTTTTCCTAAAGTATAACCTGCTTTTTCTATTGCCATACAAATAATATCTAATGCTTCTTCATTACTTTTTAAATTAGGAGCAAAACCTCCTTCATCTCCTACACTTGTAATAAGGTGTTTTTCTTTTAATATCTTTTTTAATGTATGAAAAACCTCACTACCTATTTGTAATTGTTCCTTTATAGAATTTCTATTAGGCATGATCATAAATTCTTGAAAATCAATATTATTATCCGCATGACATCCACCATTTAATATATTCATCATACATCTTGGTAAAGAATAAGTTTTTCCTAAATATTTATAAAGTGGTAAGTTTTTACTATTACTACATGCTTTTAAATATGCTAAAGAAACAGAAAGAATTGCGTTGGCTCCAAGATTACTTTTATTTGGCGTGTTATCTAATTTTATTAATAAATTGTCTAACTCTTCTTGTGTTAAATCTTTACCAATAAGTTCTGGTTTTATAATATTTAAAACATTACTAATTGCTTTGTTAACACTTTTACCCATATATGATGTATCATTATCTCTAAGTTCTAAAGCCTCCCTACTTCCTGTTGATGCTCCACTTGGAATACTTGCTCTCCCAAACCCGTTTTCTACATAAACATCAGTTTCAATGGTAGGAAATCCTCTTGAATCTAAAATTTGTCTTGATTTAATATCTATAATTTTCATATTTTATTTCTCCTTACTATATTTTTATTATACATTAAATTTATAAAGTTTGTCACTTTTTTATTTGAATTATTAGACATTTTTATTGATTTTTATCTAAAAAAATTATATATTATATATATAGTAAAAAGAAAGGATGATAAAAATGAATTTAGTAATGTTAACAAAAGAGCAATTTGATAAATTTTCATACAGCCATCCTTTACATTCATATTATCAAACAAGTATGTATGCCAATATTATGAAATCTTGTAATTATGAAGTATTTTACTTTGGTTTTACAGATGATGAAAATAATTTAGTTGGTGCGACAATGATGCTTAGTCAAACAATTATAGGAAGTTATAAATATGCTTATGCTCCAAGAGGATTTTTAATTAATTATGATAATAAAGAACTTGTAAAAGAAGTAACAAGTTTAATTAAAAGATATTTATCAAAGAAAAAATATATATTTTTAAAAATAGATCCTCTTGTTATAAATAATAAAAGAGATAAAGATGGAAATATTATTCCAAGTCCTTTTAATAATGATGTTACCAACTATTTAAAAAGTATTGGTTATAACTATTATGGAGAAAATAAATTTTTTGGAACATTAAAGCCTCGTTGGAATGCTATTTTAAAGGTTACTGGTTCAAGTAGTACATTGTTTAAAAACTTTGACGATCAAGTAAGAAATAAAATAAGAAAAGCAGAAAGTCGTGGGGTTGAAATAATAAAGGGAAATCATAATGATATAAAACTATTTTATACATTTGTTGCTAAAAAGCATTCAAGAACTTTAGAATATTATCAAACATTTGCAAAAGAATTTGGTGATGATTTTGAAATATATTTTGCTAAATTAAATTCTGAAAAGTATTTACAAAATATTAAAAAATTATATGAACTTGAAGTTACAAACAATGAAAAAATAAATTTAGAAATTCAAGAAAAAAGTACTGAAAATAAAATAACAAATAAATTAATGAATACTAAAATAACTTCTGATAAACTTCTTGATACATATAAAAAAGAACTTATCTTTGCATCTGATTTATTTGCTAAAAATCCAAGTGGTATAATAATTGGGGCTACCGCGATTATACTTGATAAAAATGGTGTTGAATTATTAATCGAAGGTCAAAATTCTGATTATGCGTTATATTATCCTAATTATTTAACAAAATGGTATATTATTGAAAAATATGCTAAAAAAGGAGCAATATATTTTGATTTAAATGCTATAACAGGATATTTTGCAGATGATAGTAAATATAAAGGATTAAACGAAATGAAACTAGGTTACGGTGCAGAAGTAACAGAATATATTGGAGAATTTGATCTTGTTATAAAAGAAAATGCTTATAAATTGTATTGTAAATCTAAGTTATTTAGAAATTTAATTAAAAGAAAGACAAAATAAAAATATAGGAAATCCTATATTTTTTTTACCATCTATATGGAATATTAATTAAGTCTTGTGGATTAAAAATACTATTTAAATAAGTAGAATAATATTGATATGACTGACTACCTGCTAATCCAAGATAATGTCCGTTTGCAACTTCAAAATGAAGATGTGCCCCAGTCGAACAATGGTCATATGTTGTAACAGATGGATCTCCACCAACTTCTCCTATTTTTTGTCCTTTGGCTACAACATCACCTTTTTTAACATTATATTTATATAAATGCCAATATCTTGTTGTATAATATTTCCCATTAACAATATGATTTAAAGTTATAACATTTCCTCCACACGATAATCTAGTGGTAACATCAGAAACATAACCTGCTGCAACTGCATAAACTGGTGTTCCTAATCTATTTCCTCCCAAATCTATTCCTTTATGAAATGTAGAACATCCATAACATGGACTACTTCTATATCCATAATAATCTGTTATAACAGCACTTTTTAAAGGTAATACAAAGTTAATATCAACTGGCACTGTGTTAGTACATGTTGATAAACTTTGGTCATCTTTACACCCTAAACTTCTATAAAAGGAAATATTTCCTTCGATAAGTTTAATTTCATCATCTATTGTATAAGATTCATCCATATAACCACTTAATTTTGTACCTAAACTTGCTATTGTTGATTGAACTTGTTTTTCTTTTGCTTTTAACTCTTTTTTTGCTTGATCTAATTGTTTGTTTTTAGTTTTTCCTTCTTCTATTAAGTCGTTCATTTGAACCATTAGTTCATCATTTTTTTTAGTAAGTTGTTGAACGATAGAAACTCTATAAATAAAATCTGTAAAGTTTTCTGCGCCAAATAAATATTTTAAGTAAAAATTATCACTATTTGATTTTTGAGTAAAAACGATTAAATCTTTAATTTGTTCTTTCTTTTCTTGAACGTCAAGTTGATTTTTTGTTATTTGTTGACTTATAGCTTCTTGTTCTTGACCTTTTAATACTATTTCTTCTCCAATTCTATTTATTTCTTGTTTTGCTTCTTCAACTTGTTTTTTAATTTTTTCTTTATTTTTTTCATTTTCTTCTTTTTCTTTTTTTAAATCTTCAAGTTGTCTTTTATAATCATTTATTGTCATTGCATTAACATTTACTATTTGAGGAGTTGTAAAAAGAATTAGTAATAAAAATATTATAATACTTTTTTTCTTCATTATATTTTTATATACCTCCTTACTGCCCTTGCAGACCCTATCATACCTACTAACATACCAACAAGTACGATTAATAATGATATTTGAATAGTAAATGGCATTGGATGTACTAATCTAATAATTGGAGAGAATAATTGTCCTTTTAATGATTGATATAATGCTTGATAACCATATGTCATTGTAAGTACAGGAATAATTGATCCGATTATACCTAAAATTACACCTTCAATTATAAAAGGAATTTTTATTCTAGAATTACTAGCTCCTACTAAACGCATTATTGATATTTCTTTTTGTCTTGAAAAAATTGTTAATTTAATTGTATTAATAATTAAAAATATTGTAACTAAAATAAGTGCTAAGCCTACAACTAAAGTGATTTTTTCAACTTTATCAAATGCTTTTACAAGTTGTTCTACTATTCCTTCTCCATATGATACACTTTCTACACCTTTAATATTTTCTATTTCGTTTACTGTTTTTTTAATATCATTTATATCTTTAACTTTTAATGTATAAGTATCCATTAAAGGATTTTCACTATCATTCCATGTTGAAAGGATTTTAGATATCTCATTTTTTTCACTTTCCATTTTGTTTTTTATGTCTTGTTTTGAAGTATACTCACATGAAGAAACATCAACATTTTCAATTGCTTTAATTTTTGTTATTATTTCTTCTTCTTGTTCTTTTGTTAAACTATTATCAAAAAATGTTACTACCGTTACATCTTCTTTAATCAATGTGGCAAAATTATCTACATTTTTTGCTATTATAAGAGTAGAACCTATTATTATTAAAGTAATTGTTATACATGATATTGATGCTAAAGATAAACTAAAGTTTCTAATTACACTTTTAAAAGCATCTCTTATACTTCTTCCTATCATTCTAAAAAACTTCATCTTTATATTCCCCCTCTTTATAATCTTTTACAAGTCTACCATCTTTTAAAACTAAAACTCTTTTTTTCATTTTATTAACTATTTCATGATCGTGTGTAACCATAAGAATTGTTGTTCCTAAATCTTTATTAATTTTATCTAAAATTTCCATTATTTCCATACTAATAACGGGATCTAGATTTCCTGTAGGTTCATCACATATTAATATTTTAGGATTATTAACTATTGCTCTTGCTATTGCTACTCTTTGTTGCTCTCCACCAGACAATTTATCAGGATAAGATTTAGCTTTATGTTTTAATCCTACTTGTTCTAAAACTTCAATAACCCTTTTTCTTATGTCTTTAGTATCAGCCCCAGTTACTTCAAGAGCAAATGCTATGTTTTCATATACAGTTAATTTAGGAAGTAATTTATAATCTTGGAATACTACGCCAATTTTTCTTCTTAATTTATATACTTTAGCATTTTTTAATTTTCCTACATTAACTCCTCCAAGAATTATTTCTCCACGAGTAGGTTTTTCTTCTCTATAAAGCATTTTTATTAAAGTAGATTTTCCACTTCCACTTCCTCCGATAATGAAAACAAATTCTCCTTTTTCAATATCTAAATTTAAATCATATATTGCTCCAACTCCATTTGGATATGTTTTAAATACATTTTTTATTGTAATTATTTTCAATCATAACACCACCTTATTTTAATATTTTTTAATTACGTTATATAATAATTATATCATTAAAATTTAATTATACCTAACTTAAGATATAAATTTCATGTATTTTTTACATTTTATTTGCCATTTTTCCTTTTTTTAATAACCTATCTTGATTCCTTGTTTCATAACTATCACATACTATGACAAAAGCATTTTTATCTATATCTTTTATTATTTCTTTAATAATTATATATTCTTTCGTAGGAATAACACTCATTATTGTTTTTTGTTTACTATTTGTATATTTACCCTTAGTATTAAAAATAGTTACATCATGCTTTAATTCATGATTTAAATAATTACATATTTCTTCATACTTAGAACTAACAATAATAATTGTTTTATTTTTAGATATTCCTAGCACAATTTTATCACTTACATTTTTTTGAATAATTAATATTATAATAGCATATAAAACCTTATTAATACCAAATACTGCTCCTCCTGCTAAAACAATAATAGAATTTATAATCATATTTGATTTGGTTATTGAAGCTTTCTTTTTATTTGAAATTATTTTTGATAAAACACCATATCCTCCATTATTAAGACCTGTTTTAAAAATAATTCCATTAGATATTCCTGTTAAAATTCCAATAAATATGGATAAAAGAAGAATATCTTCATGATTTATTATAAAAATTTCATTTATTCCTGAAGTTGCTCTAATAAATAAAGGATATACTATTGTAATATAAGCCATTGCTGTTGTATCATCTATTCCTAAAAAACAAAAACATAAAATTAGTAAAATAAATGATTGAAAAAAGATAATTAAAGATGGTTCTAAATTTAATAAATAATTTAATATTGTAGCTATTCCACTTGTACCACCACATACAATTTCAAGAGGTAAAACAAGTAAATTATAGTTTATTGCAGAAATTAATAACCCTATAGTTAAAAGTAAATATCTTTTTATATAATTTCTTTTACTAATTGTATCAATTATATTATCTTTCATTATTCACCACCCAATACTTCATAAGCATCAACTGCAGTAAAGAAAGCATTTTTATCTATTTCATTAATACCTGCTTTTAATTTATAGTATTCTTTTGTAGGTACTACTGTAAAAAGAATTGGATTTTTTTGTTTTGAATATCCTCCTTTAGCATCAATTACAGTAACACTATGAGATAATTCATTAATTACATAATCTGATATTTCATTTGGTTTTGATGTAATTATATAAAATGCTTTAGAAGAAGATATACCAAGCAATACTTTATCAGTTAAAATACTAATTATATATAAAACAATAATAGCATACATAAACTTAGTCCATCCAAAAACAAATGCTCCTGATAACACTATCATTCCATCTACAATAAGCATTGATGTTCCAATTGATGTTTTAGCATATTTATTCATTATTTGATTTAAAACATCTGTTCCTCCAGTTGTATATCCTGCTTTAAAAACAAGCCCTGCTCCAAGGCCATATAAAACTCCTCCAACAATTGCAAGAAGTAATTGGTCGCTTGCATCAATTACCAATATTTTTCCTATATTTTCAGTCAAACTTATAAAAACAGGTAATAAAATTGAACCTACAACTGAACCTTTTGTTTTTTCTTTTCCTAAAAATATATAACTTACAACAAGTAAAATAACTGATGATATTAAAATAAATGTTGAAGCAGATATATCAAAAAATTTTGTAACAATAATACTAATACCACTTACTCCTCCAAAAACTATATTATTTGGAAAAATGAATAAATTAAATGATACCGCACAAATAAATAGTCCTAAAAGTAAAGTTAAATATCTTTTAACTTTATGTTTTTTATAAATTTGTTTTATTATATTTTCTTTATTTTCCATAACTAACTCCTTAAATATTCTTCTATAAACATATCTAAATCACCATCTAATACTTTAGAAACATTACTTGTTTCACAAGAAGTACGATGATCTTTAACTAATGAATAAGGATGCATTACATAACTTCTTATTTGTGAACCAAATTCAATATTTTTATTATCTTGTTTTAAATTATTAAGTTTTTCTTCTTGACGTTCTATTTCAATCATTTTTAATTTATTTTTTAATATTTCAAGTGCTTTTTCTTTATTTTTTAATTGACTTCTTTCATTTTGACAAGTAACTACTATTTTAGTAGGTAAATGTGTTATTCTAACTGCAGAGTCTGTTGTATTAACACTTTGTCCTCCTGCTCCACTTGAATGGTAAACATCTATTTTTAAATCTTCATCCTTAATAACTATATCTATTTTTTCATCAAATTCAGGAGTCACATCAACTGATGCAAAAGATGTATGTCTTTTATGATTAGCATCAAATGGAGATAATCTTACAAGTCTATGAACACCTTTTTCACATTTTAAATAACCATATGCATCTTTTCCTTCAATAGAAAGAGTACATTTTTTTATCCCAGCTTCATCCCCATCTTGATAATCTAAAACAGTAACTTTATATCCTTTTTTTTCACAATATCTAAGATACATTCTATAAAGCATCGAAGCCCAATCACAACTTTCTGTTCCTCCTGCTCCCGCATGAATTTCTAAAATACAATTTTTATGATCGTATTCATGATTTAAATAAAGTTCTAATTTTAATTCTTCTAATGATTTTTTTATATTTTCTATATCTTCTTCTACTAATTTTTGTAGTTCTTCATCATTCTCATTTTTTAATAATGATAATATTTCTAAATTATTATTTATTTTTTCTTTTAAAGAACAAATATTATTAATTTCTTTTTTTAAATTATTTAATTCCGTAATTTTTTTATTTGCTAAAGAAACATCATCCCAAAAATTACTTTCTTTTGTTATTTCTTCTAATTTTTTTATTTTTTCTTCTTTTTTATCAAAGTCAAAGAGACCTCCAAAAATCATTTATTTGTTTATCAAAGTTATTATAAATATTATTAATTTCTTTTATTTCCATATTTATCACTCTTTCTATACTTATATATAAATTATATTATTTTTTTTATATTTTTGCAAATAAAAAGATACAAGCAAAACTTATATCTTAATAAACTATATTATTCAGCGTTTTTATATGCTTCTAAGATAGTTTCTTCAAACATTGTACGTGTTTCAGGATTAATTGGATGTGCGATATCTCTATATCCTCCAGTAGATGTTTTTCTACTTGGCATTGCTATAAATAAGCCATTATCTCCTTCGATAATACGAATATCATGAACTGCAAAACATTCATCAAGTAATACTGATGCTATTCCTTTCATTCTTGATCCTTCTTTTTCAATTTTACGTACGTTTACTGATGTTATCTTCATCTACATATCCTCCTTTAGAAAGCATATCTTGCTTCTAATTTTATTTTATATTAATATTATTTAAAAATCAACTATTTTTGACACTTTTTACCATTTAACAAAGGAAAAATAAAGATTTTTTTATCATAATTAATTAATATTTATTCTTCAAATACTTTTGGAACTTCTTTTATACTATTAAAACTACTTATAAATTCATTATATTGATAATCATTAGCCCTATTAATCATAACATCATTTATTGGTATTAAAGTATAATCTTTTAATATTACATATTTATATGTAAAAGTTAAAACATCGTTATAATATTTAGTTAATAGATTTATTTTTATCGTAGTAGTAATTGTTTTATTTAAATTATTATCAAAATAACTAACTATTTCATAAAAAGCTTTATCTGTTTTTAAAATTCTTTCATTATATATTCTAATTACTTTTTCACCCTCATAATTACCATCAACTTTAGTAATAGTAGGATACTTGTTATTTGTATAATTTAATCTATACAATATGTTATCTTTTACATAAACATAATTAGACATAAAATCATAATCGATCTTTTTACCAAGAAATTCTTTAGAATATTCCCATTTTAAATAAGGACTAAGTTCATAATTAGCATTTAAATACATATCATAACTATTTCTAATTTTATTATCTGAGTTTATATCTTTAAGTGTATATAACATATCATTATAATCAATAAACCTTATATCAGAACCATAATCTGGTGTTATATTCATTGCTTTTATATCGTTTTTTATATCATATACTTTTTTATATTCAAAAATTCCTTCATCTAATTTATCAGGATTAAATATATAAATACTATTATTATTTATAAAAGCATAGTTTCTAAAACAAGTATCTTCATTTAAAACCAAATTACTTGTTATTTTTTTATAATCTGTTACTTTCTTTTTAGCATTTTTGCTTGCTTCTTCTACTAATTTATCATTTGCCATATTATTCTTAGGAATAAATATAGCAAATAATGTTAATAAAACTAATATTATTCCGATTAAAATTATTTTATTATTCTTCATAACAAAACCTCCGATTACATATATTATATTTAAAAAAATTAAATATTACAATAAAATTACCATATTATTCATTGATTTTGTTGGTAATTTTATCCTTTATAGCTATATTTATTGTATAATATAAAATGAAGGTGATTTTATGGATTTCAAAACAGCATTAAATAATTATATAAAAAAATTAAATTGTACTTCAAAAGAATTAGCAATAAAAGCTAATTTATCCGAAACCGTAATAAGTAGATATAGAAATGGATTAAGGACTCCCGGAGTTAATAAAGATGAAATTAAAAATCTTGCTAATGCTATTAGTGTTATATCTTATGAAAAAAAGATTAATTTAAATTATGATGAAGTTTTAAATTGTTTAATAGATTCTGTTAATAAAAATGATGAGTTTAATTATGATAATTTTTGTAAAAATTTTAATAGACTTTTAAACGATTTAAAAATCAATATTAAAGATATGGCTAAATATATAAATTTTGATGCATCATATATTTCAAGAATAAGATATAACAAAGCTAAACCCTCTACTCCCAGTGAATTTTGTAATAAAGTTTGCTCTTATGTTATAAACAGGTTTAATGATAATGATATCCTTATTAAATTTTTAAATTGTGATAAAAATATAAATGATAAAGCTTTATTTGATAATCTATATAATTTTTTAATTAATAATGAAAACACAATTACAGAAAGTAAATATATTAATGATTTTTTAATAAGCTTAGATGATTTTAATTTAAATGATTTTATAAAAGCAATTAAATTTGATGAACTTAAAGTACCAAATATTCCCTTTTATAAAGCTAAAACTAAATCTTATTATGGAATTGAAGAAATGAAACGTGGTGAATTAGATTTTTTTAAAGCAACTGTTTTATCTAAAGACACTGAAGATATATTTATGTGTAGTGATATGCCAATGGAAGATATGGCAGAAGATATTTCTTTTGGAAAAAATGGATGTTTGGAATAGCTATGTGTCTTAAAAAAGGTCTACATTTAAATATAATACATAATTTAGATAGACCTTTTAACGAAATGATGTTAGGCCTTGAAAGTTGGATACCTATTTATATGACAGGAAGTGTATCTCCATATTATTTAAAAAATTATAGTAATAACGTTTATAATCATTTAAATTATACATCTGGAAGTGTTATTTTAACTGGTGAATGTATAAATTCTTATCATAATAAAGGAAAATATTATTTAACTTCTAATAGTAAAGAGATAAATTATTATAAAGAAAAAACTAAACTTTTATTAAAAAAAGCTAGTCCTCTTATGGAAATATATACAAATGATAATAAAGATGCATTTGATGAATTTTTAAAAAAGGAAAAAAATAGTAAAAAAGATATGAAACGACTTTTAGCAAATTTACCTATTTTTACTATTGATGATGAGATATTAACAAAAATGTTAAAAAGAAATAAATTAACAAAAGATGAAATTAAACTAGTATTAAATTATAAAAAAAATATGGAAGATACTACTTATAATATTTTAAAAAATAATAAAATTGAAGACACTATATATAATAATGATTTTAATAATGATAAACCTTATTTATCACTTGAAAATATGTTTTTCAATAAAAATATATATTACACAAAAGATGAATATTTAAAGCATTTAAATTCTACTAAAAAATATTGTAAATCAAATAATAATTATAAATTAAATATCATAGATAACAAAGTTTTTAATAATATTTCAATTACTATTACAAATAATTATGTAATAATTTATAAAAATAATAATCCTCAGATTAAGTTTGTAATTAAACATAGTAAACTTGTCAATGCAATTAGTAAATTTAACCCATTAGTAATAGAAAAAAATTAGCGTTTGCTAATTTTTATATTCTTTCAATTTCATTATCTTTAAAACTTACATCTAAAAATCTTCTTGATGCTAAATAATCGCATAAATGAACGAACTTTTCATCATCTTCTTTAGGTATGGGTAAAACAATATTGCTTTTTTTATCAATATTCCATGGACCCATATGAGAACTTATAAGTCTAGCAACAGTTAAAGTATCATTTTTATTAATTATTAGATTTTTTTCATTTGCTATTATAAAGTTAGCCATATCAATAGGGTGAGAAAATTTTGTGTATTCACTTTTTTCTAATCCTTTTTTAAGTCCATCATGAAGCATAATAGCCATCCTTATCAAATCTTTTGTATGTTCATCAAAATCATACAGTGCTTTATCATTAAATAATTCTTCACAAATTTGAAGAGCAACTTTTACATGTCTTACAAGACCTCCTTCATTTAATGAAAACAAAGGATGATATTTTCCTGTTGTTGAAGCAGGCATTTCATAAAAATAATCAGGTAATTTATTTAATAAATAAATTGTTGATTCTTTTACATTATTGTCTTTTATATTTTCTAATTCCTTTTTAAATACTTCACTTTTATTTTTCATATTACTCCTTATTATCTATAATTTAATTACACATTCTAGAACATCCGATATCACCATAACTTGTTTTTTTACAAGAAATACAACAATTTTTACCATCACTTCTTGTATAACATTTTGTACTGTAACCATCATTACTTGAAGATGAAGTATCATTATCTCCACCACTTATACATGCAATTATAAATACTGCAATTGCTACAAGGACAAGAACAGCTTTAAAAATTTCTTTGTTTTGATTTAATTTTAAATTTATATTATTAATTGCCATATCTATTAAATCATTTAATTTTTCTAATGGAACATTCCAATTTGATAATATTTGTTTTTTTAAAGGATTATAAGAATTTATGCTTTCTTTTAAATCATTATATTCATTAAGCATATTATTTAATTCTTCTTTTTCTTTATTTGTTGTATTAACAAGTTTTTTATTTAATTCAAGTATTCTATTATAATCTTTATTAACTCTATTATATAGTCTTTTATATCTATAAATCGTATCTTTTGTTTCTTTAACATTTTTTTGTTCTTCTAAAAATTTTATTTCATTTTCAGGAAGTTTATATTCAATAGTAAAATTTTGTGAATGATTTTTAAGATATCTACAATTTACAAGATATAAATTATCTTTTTCATCTTTTTTAAAATTAGTAAACATTCCATAAATGTATTTATCTTTTTCATATAAGAATATTGGTTCATATTCAACTTTATATTTTTGACCGTTAATTTCATCTGTTAAAACGAAACTATATTTTTTAATATTTTCGTTATTTAAATCCACAATATTTCTTTCTTCTTTATTTTCCATAATATACTCACTTCCTTTAAACTTATTTTACAATAAAATAGAAAAAAATTCTACTTTTTTGTAGAATATTAATCTTAATTACTTGTTTAAATACATTATAATTCTATTTTTACGTTTTCTTTTTTAGATTCTTCTATTTCAAAAAAATCTTTTTTAGTCATTTTTTTATTTTTCGCTACAAAATTTATAGGAAATGATACGATTAACTGATTATATATCGAAACATTAGCATTATAACATCTTCTGGAAGCTTGAAGATGCTCTTCAACATCTACAATAGCTTTTTGTAATTCTTTAAAATTTTCATTAGCTTTTAAATCAGGATATTTTTCTACTACAATATTAACTTTTTGCATATTTTCATCCATTGCTTTATTAAGACTTGATTTTTCTATTAAAGATAAGTTTTCACGCATTTTTATAATTTTAAATAATGTTTCTTTTTCATGTTTAGTATATCCTTTAACAACTTCCACCATTTTTGTAATAACATCATACCTTTTTGTTAAAGCAATATCAATTCCAGAAAGTGCTTCTTCTATTTTTATTATAGTTCTATTTAGTTTATTTAAAACCGCAATATACCAAATTATAAAAATTAAAAGAATTACTCCAATTGCTATAAATATATGTTCCATATCTATGCCTCCTTCTTAAATAAATCATTATCTAAATTTAATTCATTAACAAAATCAGTAATTAATTTTATATCTTTAATAATATCTTGTTCTATTTCTTCTTCATTTATAGGGTTTAAAACATTGTATTCAAATGAATCCTCGCCATTATTAACTGCTACATGTAATTTATTTTCCATGAAAGTAAGTTTAATCGGAGCATCTAATTCTTTATAAAGTTTTTTTATTTTTTCCATAAAATGTGGTGTTAAAATATAAAATGCATCATGTTCTATTTCAGAATATATTTTAAACATTTTATTAAATTCTATATCCTCTAATTTAACTTTTTTATTATTTTTAATACGTGGTAAAGATCTTTTTATAAAATCATTACTTATTACTTGAACGTTTGATTTAAAATTCTTATTAAAATCAAATATCATATATCTTCCTTCAAAAATTGCTTCCCATGTTATTATTTTGTTTTCATCTTTATCTTCTTCTTCATATTTTCTTTAATCATTATTAGTTATTCATTTAAACTAATAGCAAATTTAATTGCTAATAATCCAATCATTTCTTTATCAGTTAATTTATCTTTATTTCCTAAAGATCTTTTATCCCATTTTTCTGAATCTAAATTATCCGCTGCATAAAAGAATTGGAATACTTCTTTATTTCTAAATTTTGCTAAAGCTGTTATTGCAGAACATTCCATTTCAACACATATACAACCTTCTTCTTTTCTTTTTGATATTTTATTTTTTGTTTCACGATATGGTGCATCAGTAGTCCATGTCTTACCTATAATATATGAATAATTATGTTCTTTTAAAAGTTTAATAAATTCTTCTTTATATTTTGAATTAACAGTTATTTCTCTTGATGACTTTAAATAATGATAGCTTGTTCCCTCATCCCTAATAGCTGAGTTAGGAATTATAATAGCTAAATCTTCTATCGACTTATCAAGCACGCCACATGTTCCAAAGACAACAAGTTTTTCTAAACCCATCGCAAATACTTCTTCATATTGTACGACACACGCAGGAGCTCCTACTCTAGACAAAAATAAAACTAAATCTTCACCATCATAACATATTTTATATATTGGTAACTTACCATTAGCATTTGATGATTGTAATATTTCTTCACCATTAAACCTGCTTACTAATTTATCTAATAATTTTTTTGAAAAACAAGTAACCCCTATTTTTGGAATATTTTTAAATTCATTTTTCACTTCATCTGGGTTAAACATAGAATTTTTTGTTTCATCATATTCTTCTAAAATCATTAGAATCACTTCCTTTCTAATATTGCTTAAATAATTCTAAATATTATTTTTTTATTTATCAAATCCATCTAATATCATACTACTTCCAAGATTAGCATCTTCCCTTGTAATGAAACCAAATCTTTCATAAAATTTTTCTTTTCCTTTTGATGCTCCCAAATAAACCCTTACATATGGATTTTCTAATTTTATTTGATTGACTTTCTCAAGTAGTTTATCCATTATTTGTGTTCCTATTTTTTGTTTTGATACTTAGGTATTACCATAACATCATGTATGTATAAAAAGCAAATTTCATCTCCGATTAATCTTCCATATCCAATTATTTTATTATCTTCATATACCGATACTGAATAGATTGTATTTTTTAATGCTTTCTCTGATATTTTTTCATCATAACTTTCCCATCCAACAGCATCATATAAATAATTAAACTCTTCAACATTATTAACATTTTCTTTTATTGAAATCATTTTTATCTCCTAAAATTTGTATTTTCTTTATCATTGTTTCCATTCTTACATGATAATCTTTTTTATTATAAAATTTTTTTCCTATTTCATTATAGGCAAATACATCAACTATTACATATTCACATCCAACGGATTTAAAGTATTTTTCCATTTTATTTATTAGTTCTTTTCCTATACCTTTACTCCTAATTTTATTTGTAACGATTAATTCTGTAATTTCTCCTCTTTTAGGACATTTATAATCTAGATAATCATATTCATCATAAGAAGAAATTGTTCCCATAATTAACCCTATTGCTTTATCATTTTCAATTGCCAAATAACATTTTCCATTGTTTTTATTAACTTTTTCTAAATCTAAAACTGCCATTTTTTCTCGATATTCAGGATGAACTTGATCTAAATGATCTTTATCTATTGATACAATATACTCTTCAAGTTCAACTAATAAGTCTTTGACATCTCCTAAATACTTATTTTCATATTCTACTATTTGCATAAATTAACACCTCTATTTATTATTAAAAATGAATACATC
>HF999748.1 GCA_000434175.1 Mycoplasma sp. CAG:611 | reverse complement strand
TGAAATCCCAGCCGAGAGGCTGGGATACTTTGTTTTATAAGGGGTTTATAAAATTAATTAGAGTTTCAACCACCCATATAACTACCCACTTTGGTAGTTTTTTTATTATTTAACAAAGTTTATGTAAGTTTATTTATTGTATTTACTATATCATTCAGTTTGTTTTTGAACATGTGAGAATAAGTATTTAATGTTTCATCTATTTTTGTATGCCCCAAATATTTGGCAACCATAGTTATATTAGCACCATTATTTATTAAAAGTGATGCACAACTATGTCTGAAATCGTGTATTCTAATTTGCTTTAAGTTTGCTTTTTGGCATAACTGATTTTTTCTATCTCTTAATCGTGAGTTAGTAATCGGAATATCAGTACCAAACACATACCAACTTTTTTTAAATCCATAAGTCTTTTTATCTTGTTCTAATAGCCTTTTAAAGTCATTTAAAAGTGTTTCTGCTATTGGTATAGTTCTTATACTAGATTTGGTTTTTGGCGTCGTTACCATATATTTATGAGAGTTTTCACCTTCTAATTGAACTATATTTTTATTTACTCGTAATTCTTTATCTTCAAAATTAATATCGTTCCAAGTCAATGCTCTAGCTTCACCTCTACGAAGTCCACAATAATATAGAGTTTCATAAAGACATTTGAATTTTAAATTATCTTCATTACTTATAAATCTTTTAAATTCTTCTAGAGTATAAAAGTCCATTTCTTTTTTTATTTCATTATGATTAATAAATTTAGTTATTTTATTATAAAAATTTCTAAAATCAAAATCATACATTTTACTTCCCCAATTAAGTACTATTTTAATAAATTTTTGTATATCATTTTTATATGCTGTGCTAATATCAAATTTATTGATTTCTTTTCTCCATAATTCGTAGTGTTTGACACTTAAATCTTTTAATTTAACATTGTCTAATAATTGCATATATTTGATTCTATCTCTATATGTTTTAAGAGTAGTGGGTTTGACTTTATCTTCTTGATACGAATAATATTTAGTATAAAGTTCTTTAAACGTCATATTTTTATCTTCTTTTACAACATTCATTTTTAAAGAGTACTCTCTTTCAGCTTTTAATGCCTCATTTTTAGTTTTAAATGCAGGAGAAGTATATTTCTTTCTCTTGCCATTTAATGAAGGAATCCAACAATAAAATACCCATTTTCGACCATCTTTAGTCCATTTATATTGCTCTAATAGTCTTGTAGCCATAATATCATCCTCCTTATCTACAAAACTATCACGCACTCCTAATAATATTTTACCACGGTTTTTGCTGATTTTGGAGTGCGTTGATAATTTTTTATTTTCTATTACATAGTTATTTCAAAATCTTCTTCTTTATCTTTATCATATTCAGAATTAATTTCATCAGCTTCAAGCTCAAATTCATCATAATCAATTTCATTTTCTTCAATGGTGTGATTACCTTTTAGATGTGCTATTGCCTTACACAATTTATCACAAAATTTGTATATTTCTTCTTTAAATTTTTCAAATGATTTTTGTATTTTATCAATTGTCTTTTCTAAATTTGAGATAATATTATTCTTTTGTATAATTATTTCTTTTTGTGTTTTGATAGTGTTATTCAATTCTAGTATTTTATTATCTTTTTCTTTAATAGCACGACCATCCCTGAGTTTTTCGTTTTCAATTTCTAAAGTTTGTATTTGATTTTGCATATCTTGAATGGATATATCTTTTTTCTTAATAGTGTTTACATTTTTGGTGTTTTCTTTATTTATATTTTTTGAATATGTAATTAAATCATTAACTTCATTTTCTTTATAACCACCAAATTTCTTCTTTGATGGATTCAATATATTGTTGGAATTGATTGAAGATAATTCTTTTGTAGTTTCTAATTCTATATTATTTAATTTTTTATTTTTTTCAAATTCTTTTTTCATTTCGTTGATTTGTTCGTTTAAATCATCAATTTCTTTTTGAGCCTTTGTCTTATGTAAAATATTTGCTCCTATATTTCCACGATATAAATTAAATCCTTTTTCAGTTATAAATTTATTGTAATCATCTTGTATTTTTGCATAAGACGTTTTGCCACCCTTATTTTTCCAAAACTGATCACAATTTAAGAATTTGCCTTTTTCAACAATATACATATTTTTACCATTTTTGTCTTTTTTTTGAATAGGTAATAATTTTTTATTTCCGTCTTTTCCAATTACTTCATGTTTTAGTAAATTACCATCTTTGTCAGTTTCAAACACTTTTCTTTTTACTTCATTTACAACTGGAAGGAAATAGAAGTGCATATGTGGAGTATCCTCATCATAATGAACTTCTGCATAAACTATATTTTCTTTTCCAACTAATTGTTCTAGAAATGAATAGCTATCATCAAAAAATTTTTTTACCTTTTCTGGAATATCACTCTCACTTTTTATATCTGGTATTAACATAGGTTGACCTTTCTTTTTACCAACTTGATGTATTCTATCACTATTCTTAAATTTCATTCCCATACTTTGAAAAAACTCTTGACCACTTGTTATAATTGCTCCATTTAACAAATTTACATTTTTACCATCATTAAAATATATATTATTATCTCTTAATTTTTTATAAACTTGGCTAGATAGGTTTTTGTTAGTTAATGGTATATATTGAATGTTAAACTTTGTTCTTTCGGTATCGTAATTGCCAGTACCTTTTCTTTCAGTAAGTTCTATTCCAAGTCCACCTAAATCACTAGCCTTAAATTTGTTTTCAAATCTTAATACTTGATTACCATCATACAATAATTTATTCCTCCTTTGCTTTACTTCTTGAGGGATGGACAATTTATTGTCCTATCTCACTAGGGCATAGCCCACGTGAGATTAGGGAGTTCCCTAATAACCCCTTGCTTGTTTTATGCAAATGCCTAAACTAACCGTAAAGGCAAATGCTTCAAACAAGATTAAATAATAACTATCTACAAGATACTTATTATTTAATTTAATTATTAAAAGAAAAATCTTTTAATAATGTAAAAATATTCACTATCGCCACTTTCATTGCTACGCAACAAAACGTGCCACGTTCATTTTTTACTTAATAACTTTTTCAAAAAAAGTTAACAAAAACTTGAAGAAAATTATTCATTTTCTTCAATAGGTTCTTCATAATGAGATTGGTATAATCTTTTATCGGATTTTCGTATTTTCTTTATATAAAGTCCTTCACGTCTTAAATATTCCATATTAGAATTTATCATTCTTCCACATTGTTTAGGTGTCATTAATAAATTTGCTTTATTAATAATTTCAGCACAAGTAAATTCACAATCACCTTGATTTACTGCATACTTTATAAAGTTGACTAAATTAATATCAATTTTATCCTCATCAAATTGTTCTATAACATTAAAAATTTGATTTTTAGATTTTTTTAAATAAATATCTGTACTTGGAAAATCCCTATTGATAATATTAAGTCTAATCAATGATTTATCATTTTTATCTTCTATTAAAGTTAATTTACCATCTACAACTGCATCAAACGCTGTACTTCCCAAAGTTTTTCCTTGTTTATTTAGATGATGTGTAAATAATATGGTTATATTATATTTCTCACATAAATTTCTTAATTTAGGTAGCAATTTTTGTCCTATATCTTGATAACTATTTATATCGTAGTTAATTCCTAAATCAATATCTTTTAACATATCTAATATTACGACTTTTCCTTTATATTTTTTAACAAAGTCATTTATATCTATCTCAAAGTCAAATATACTAACTTCGACTTTTCCATTTCGATCAATAATAAATAAACTTTCTTTTGGAAATTTTAAATCTAAAACATTTATTCTTTGCTTTAATTGACCAAAATCTGATTCTGTGCTAATATATAAGACAGGAGAGGGCGATAATACATTACGCCCTAAAAATTGTTTTCCTCTAATTAATGAGTAGGATAATTGTAGTGCCAACATAGATTTTCCTACCTTTGCATTAGATACTAAACAATAAAGACCCCTAGACTTCATTATATCTTCAATAATGATGTCTTTTTTTATACTTATATCTTCTTCCTCAATAGCTCTCATATTATCAAACTCCTTTCTTTACTCTTGATTCAAGATAAGAAATATTTATATCTAAATAGTCAACTACTTCCTTCATTGGAATTACATGTTTTGGTATTATATAACCTTGTTTTGTTAATTTATCTTTAATTTCTTTTTTGATTTTTAAAGCTGTGTTTCTGCCAAATTCACCTAGTAGCATTAAATCATCAAGATTACACCATTGTTTTGAAATTAATTCTAATGTTTCATTTGCTGTCATTACATCACCTCACTTTCATTTAGTATTTATGGATACTATTAATATAGCTAATCCATCTATGGATGGTTTTAGTATTACCAACAACTCCCTTTAAGGATGTATATATAGAAATTGCCATATATCTGAGGAGGATTTTAGTTTATCCACAACTCTCGTGCCAATAGAGATATTTACCCTTGCATTTATTTTAAGTGTCGGCATATCGGGGATTTCCAACACTACTGAGTTTTCAAAGAACCATTATTATTTTGCTAAGTCATAATTTTGCCTCCTATTCTTTTTTGCTCCAAACGCACTTGTTTGTTGCAACTTAACACCATTATAACACCATAAGTTTAATTGTCAACCTTTTTTGATACAAAAATATAAAAATGTTGCATTTTAGCACAATTAGTGTTATAATTAGTTTACGAGGAGGCGAAAATATGACAAAAGTTGGAGAATTAATCCAAAAAGGTCGTGAAGAAAATAATTTATCAATGCGACAATTAGCTGAACTAGCACATGTTAGTCATTCCGACATTTCAAGAATTGAATCTGGTGAGCGTGAAGTTCCAAATCCTAAAATTTTAAGAAAGATAAGTAAATACATAGGTGTTAATTATAATGATTTGATGTATGCTTCAGGTTTAGGTGCACAAATTAGCCCACTTAATCCATACATAATAGAACATTATAGAAAACTTAAAGGTGAAGATTTAAAACGAGCCATGAATAGTATTGAAAGTAATATGAAAAATAATGATATTCTTATTGAATCATTAGAAAATAATATGAAAAATACTATTGAAGAAGAAAAAGTTCAAGTCTTATCAGATACTATTGAGGATTTAAAATATCAAAATGAAACCAATGAAGAAATAATGAAATTATTAAATGAACAAGCTGTAAAGGAGTTTAGAAATGAAAGATAAGTTATATAGAAACTCTGATAAATTGACACGTTTATTAATGATTGGCTTAATAATTGAAATAGTCTCTTTTGTAGGTGCTTGTTTTGATATAAATACTTTAAAATATTGGTTTTGGATTGGTGCAGGAATGACTATACTAGGATCTGTATTTTATATTGATTACTATGGTAGTGAAGGAAAAACATGGTTTAAAAAATTGGATAATAAAAGAAATAAAAATATTACAAGAAAATCATCTGAAATAATATTTACAACTGCAATAATAAGTACATTAATTTTTTGCTTGCCATTCATAGTAGAATTTTTTATCAAAGATTTTTCAACAAATATAATTGTTATGTCAGTTATTTTAGTTGTATCAATCATTGAAACTATAATTATAAGATATATTGTTAAAAAAACTAAAGAACAAATGGAAGAAGTAATTGCATATATTGAAAAAAAATAAAAAATGGCATTATGACATTAAGTATAGGTATATAAATACTAATGTCATAATGTCATATTGTCATAAGAAATAAAATATTAAAATAGCACTATTTTTTTACTTTCCCACATAATTCGGAAAGGGATATTTTAAATTCTTTTGATAGCTTATATAGATTTGAGGTTGAGATACATATTAGTCCCTTTTCATATCTAGTTATACATGCTTGCGTTACGCCAATCATATTTGCAACGTTTTCTTGCGATAGTTCATTTTTAATTCGTAATTCTTTAATGTTATTTCCAAGTTTAATTAAGTCTAATCCCTTAATTAAATTTGGATTTTTTCTTATGTTTGTTAATCCTAAAACATAATCAATAGAATAATTAAAATAATCTGCAAAACTACATAAACTTTTTAAAGGAATAATATTAATTCCTAATTCCCATAAAGAATATGTTGAACGATTAACATCTAATATTTCAGCCATTTGTGTTTGATTTATATCATTATCCTCTCTAATATCCTTTAATCTTGTAAAATTTATCATAATTACCACCTAATTTAATTTTCCCATTAAAGATGAAAATTATAGGCAATTTGCTATTTTCAGTTATTATTTTTGCTATTTTGTGTTATAATTGTATTGGATTAAAAATTTATTGACTGAAAGGATAATGTTATGAAAAAAGATTTTGAACAAAAGAAGATAAGTAATGATGAAAAACTAGCTGAAAGAGTTATTGATTTATGTTTATGGTATCAAATTGAAGATTCTAATAATATGATTAGAATCTTCGAGAGTGAAATTAAGATGTATGAAACAGAAAAGCAATTACTTTTAAATAATTGCATTTTAGGTTTTAAAAGTAAGAAAGTTAATAAAAAAATAGAAGAAATTGATAAAAATATATTTAGACTATGTGAAAATATTAGTAAGGAAATAACAATGATTGAAAAAATGGAAAGTTCTCTTACAGGTATCGATATAAATTGTAAAAATAAAGAAAGTGATTACTTTGATGGTCTTATTAGTTATTATAATTTGTTATCATATTTGAAGTATAATATAACATTTAGAGAAATAGCTTTATGTAAATTCGATAAAGAAGTAAGTTATATTTATGATGGAAATAATTATATTTTAAAAGATAAAAAAAATGCCAATGATCAATTTGAATTATTCTTAAGTGATTGTGATTCTGATAGCTCTAAACTTATTAAAAATATTAAAATTATAAAAGTATGAAGTTATTAAAAATTTTAAGTGTGGTGGTTAGTGTGAATAGAGATTTAATGATTAATATTATTTTGTTAATAATTGCAATATTTTTATTAATGATATATATGATTTATGTTCTTGTTGATGAAAGGAAAAAATGGAATAAGCGTGAGTTCTTTAAATATACATTATATTATGAAGTTGACTACTTTTTGTATATGAATATGGTAAAAAAGATGAAAAAAGTGCTTTTGAAAAAAAAATTAGAATTACTATGGTTAAATTTTTTACTGCTTTTAAGGAGATTTATTATATGGAAAAAGAATTAATAATTACAATACAACTTATATTTTTTGTAGTAGTAGCACTAACAGGCGTAGCCATATTAATATTTTGTTTAAGACATAAAGAAAATAGTTCATTCGATTGGGAAGCGTTTGAAAAATGTGTTAAATTAATTCACAAACAAACAGATGAAAATTTAGATATGCTTTCAAAAATGAATAAAGAAAAAGATAAGATAGAAGAAAAAATTAGGGATAGAAAGAAAAAATTAGGAATGAGTATAATTACTAAAAGAACATAATATTTGAGAAAATGTATTATGTTCTTTTTAAAAAACAAATTTATTCAAAAAAATAACTGAAAATAGCAAAAAAAGTATTGACAAGTAATTGCTTTTCTGTTAGTATAGTTTGCAAATCAGGGGGAAATATGGATAAAATAATAGATTTACATGGATTAAAAAGTAAAAATTATATAGTTTTATCTGCTGATTTAAAAGAATTATTATTTACATATTGGAATTTGCTAAAATCAATATCTAAAGAAAATTTA
>HF999747.1 GCA_000434175.1 Mycoplasma sp. CAG:611 | reverse complement strand
AGGAGCACTTGGCTCGTTAATTCTGCACTTGGTTGCACTTGTGAGCACTCCGAAGCACCCAGCAAACCTAACATAACTTAGCTAAAATAATTTGATTTTAATTTTTTACAATTTTTAAATAATCTTAATTTTTATTTAGAAGTTCTCTTTCTTGATCAATTACTTTTTTATCATATCTGATAAATAATGGATTTATTTCTTCTGATAATTCAACCTTTTCTAATTTTTGATAATTCCAGCTGCTAATATTGCTATTTAAATATTCTTCTACCTTTTTTGTTGTTTCTACAAAGTATGGTTTAAGTAAATTATTTATATTAAATATAATATTACAACAATTATATAAAATATCTTCACATTTGATTACATCTTCTTTAGTTAATTTCCATGGTTCATTTTCATCAAAATACTTATTTGAATAGTTTATAAAATCAAATATTTTTGATAAACCTTCTTTTGTATCTCCATTATCAATATCATTACCAATACTAATATATAAATCTTTTAACTTAGCTTCAATTGTTGAATCAATATTACTACTACTTAAATTACCATAAAATGATTTATTAATAAATTGCAATGTTCTATTAACAAAGTTACCCCATTTACCAAGTAACTCTCCATTAATAGAATTGATAAAACCTTCATAAGTGAAATTGAAATCTCTTGTTTCAGGATTATTAATACTAAAATAATATCTAATAGCATCTACTGAATAATTATCTAATAAATGTCTTAATGTAATATAGTTACCTTTACTCTTGGATAATTTTTCTCCTTCAATAGTTATATATTCATCTGACACTATTTTATCAGGCAATCTATAATTATCATTGGTTGCTAGTAATAATGATGGAAATATAACTGTATGAAATGGAATATTATCTTTTGCATGAACTAAATATATTTTGCTATCATTCCCTTTCCAAAAGTCTTCCCAATTTAATTTATTTTCTTCAGCATATTTTTTACTAGCAGTTACATATCCCCATACATTTTCAAACCAACCATATAGCTTTTTATCTTTAAATCCATCTATTGGAATATCAATACCATAGTTTAAAGTACGAGATGCACATCTATCAGGTATTCCTTCTTTAAGATATCTTTCAGTGAAATTAACAGCATTTTCTCTCCAATCATTTCTTTTAGAATCTAATAATTCTTTTATATTGTCTTGAAAGATTGAAAGTTTAAAATATAAATTTCTATTTTTCTTATATGATGCCTTATTACCACATATAGCACATTTAGTTTCTTTTACTTCATCGATTGTAAGTAAACTTCCACATTTTTCACATTCATCACCTTTTATTTCAGATCCACATTTAGGACAAATACCAATAATGTAACGATCTGCTAAAAATAATTTGCAGTGTTCACAATATAATTGTTCTTCCTCCTTTTCTTCTAAATAACCATTGTTGTAGTATTTAACAAATTGTTCCTGAACAAACTCTTTATGATAAGGAGCATCTGTTCTATTGTATAAGTCAAAACTTATACCAAAGTCTTTAAAATCTTTAGAAAATGAAACATGGCAATCATCTACTATTTCTTTTGGACTTTTATTTTCTTGCAATGCTTTTACTTCAGTCGGTGTACCATGACAATCAGTACCAGATACTAATATAACTTTATCTCCTTTAAGTCTATGGTATCTAGATATAACATCTCCTGGTAAACTACTTGCTGCATGACCTATATGGAGTTCTCCATTTGCAAAAGGCCAACTAATTCCAATTATAATATTCATAATATCTCCCTCTTTCTTTAAATAAAAAAACCTCTTAGAAACACTAAGTCTCTAAGAGGTGAATATATTCACGTTACCACTCTTATTTATTAATACATTACTGTATTAAACTCACTAACCTACTTATGTCTTTTGCATAGTTATAGGTATCTGCTATAACGGGCATTCCCGTAATGACTTACTAAGAGTCTTTCAGTCATTCGCCTTGAGGGCCATGTTCAAAAAATACTTACATCCTCTTTTTCACCTAACAGAGTTCTCTAAAATGCTTTATATTTTTTACTCTTCCTCGCAATGGCTTTGTGAATGAGTAAATTATAGCA